>JAQVQT010000012.1 GCA_028701435.1 Smithellaceae bacterium
GAAATGAATCGTGTGCCCGGGCATGGCCAGCTTCTTTTCTTCGCCCAGATCCAGGGCCATCTGACGGATATAGCCGATGTCCGTGAAGCTGTCCGTGATCACGGAAACTTTTGCCGGCTTGCACAGCATTATGTATTCCTCGACGATTTTTTCCACGTGGGGATTGTTGAGGGCTTTGATCTTCTGAAGATTCTCTTCACTCAATACGGCTTTATCGATGTTCAATTTCTTTTCTCCTTGAATTGAATTTTTCCCGCCGTTTTTTCACACAATACCGCGTAGTGATGTAAGGATTGAAGTAAATATCACCGGCATCCTGAAGACTACGGCAGGCGGATGGCTAACTCCTTTAGGGAACGGACTCTAATGGAAAATCCTATAAAAATCAATCGATTTTTATACGGCGTCCGTTGACGGGTGTCCATAAATCCGGATTCAATAAAGAACCCTCCGGCGCAAAGAATCGTCTCTGAAATGCAGGCAAACCGGCCGGACCGCGATTTGCGAAGGCGGCCCGGCCGGCTGCCCTGTAACAAGATTGATGGAACTATCTTCCGCCTCTGTCCGGCCGGTCCTTGCCCGGTCCACCCTTGGAGCCAGGGCCGGGGGCACCTCCTCTTGGCGGTCCGTCATAACCGTCCCGGTACTTTTTCTGCTGGCCGGGCGGACGACGGTCCATTTCTTTCACGCCCCAGTGATTATTTTTTTCCCAGTATCGGTTCTTTTTCCAGCTGCGCCAGTTTTTCTTGGCGTCGTTGTAAGGGATGCGGCGTTGATCCCACTCATAGCCTTTCCACCGGCGGTCCCGATAATCTTTTTTCCATCCCGACGGCACCTCCCGGTAGAATGAGGGCACCTGATTGTAATAGCTCCAGCCCCTGTCATAGTAGCGGGATCGGTACCAGCGCCCTTCCCACGGCCGCCACCACCAGCCGCCGTAAAAGAAAATATCGGCGTCGATATCGGGAACCGCATAAACATACGTTTCCGGAATCACGACCACCTCCGGCGCCCCAGGAAAAACAATCGGCGGCGGAAGGGGAATGTTGATGCCGATCTTGACGTCCACGTCCGCCATGGCGGAAACCGGCGTTACCATGACCAGCGCCAGAAAAATCATCCTCAGGAAAATCTTCTTCATTGAACTTTCTCCTTTCTGAACGACACCGCTTCGGCCATCACAGAAGGACCACTCGCGGCACGGTTTGAACCTACCGCTTTGCCGGCACGATTTCAAGCCAATAGTCATCCGGGTCGTTGATGAAGTAAATCCCCATCGCCTGGTTCTCAAAGCAGATACAGCCCATTTTTTCATGCAGCGCATGCGCGGCGGCAAAGTCGTCCACCCGGAAGGCCAGATGAAATTCATTGTCCCCCAGGCTGTAAGGTTCCGTTCGCTCTCTCATCCAGGTCAGCTCCAGTTGATGGGTTGTCCGGCCGTCGCCGAGATACACGAGAATGAAACTGCCGTCCGGCGGTTCATAACGGCGCACTTCCTTTAACCCGAGCGCTTCCCGGTAAAAGGCCAGACTTTTTTCCAGATTCAGCACATTGAAATTGTTGTGGGCAAAGGTAAATTCCATATTTTGATCCTCTTGATGTCGTTACTACGAAAATAGAATCAAGGCAAAGCTTTCAAGCGCACCTAATAACCTGAAGGTCACGCGAGGTACGCACTACATAAAAAAATGTAGGGCGGGTCTTTAGACCCGCTAATGACCTCTGCGCACCGCTTATTTTCATGCCTACCTGGCTTCACGAGTGACATGAGGGTTTCTTGCGGGCGAATCCCTCCGGTTTCGCTTACAGACAATCCTTCATCATCAATTCCACCAGCTCCGGCGAGATGTCCCGGTTCTCGCCCAGCTTGACCATACCGTGCGCTTTTAAATTCTCAATAACTTCCGGAATGACGTCCGCGCCGATATTGTATGCGCAAAGGCGCGTCGGCACCTTCATGTTTTCAAAGAAATCGCGTGTTTTTTCGATGGCGGCGTCGATGCGGGCGGCCTCATCCCCGGCCAGGATCCCCCATACGCGTTCGGCGTATTGCAGAAGCTTTTCCTTCTTCTCCCTCGCACGGATCTTCAGCAGCACCGGAAGCACCACCGCCAGGGATTTGCCGTGGTCCAGGCCGCGCAGCGCCGTCAGTTCATGGCCGATCATATGCGTCGCCCAGTCCTGCGGCACCCCGACGCTGATCAGTCCGTTCAGGCCGAGCGTGGCGCACCACATCAGATTGGCGCGCACATCATAATTTTCCGGTTCGGCCAGGGCCCGCGGTCCTTCTTCGATCAGCGTGAGCAGCAGACCTTCGGCGAAACGATCCTGCAGCTTTCCGTTGACGGGAAACGTAAGATATTGCTCGGTCACATGGACAAATGTATCCACCACGCCGTTGCCGATCTGCTCCGGCGGAAGCGTGTAGGTCTTCGTGGGATCGAGCACGGAAAATTTCGGAAACAGCGACGGATGCATGAAGGGAAGCTTGGCGTTTAAGGCGCGATTCGTGATGACCGCTCCGTTGTTCATCTCGGATCCGGTCGCCGGAATCGTCAAAACCGTTCCAAAGGGTATGGCCCCCTTTGCCTTCTTGCCGTAGCTGGCGACAATCTCCCAAGGGTCACCTTCATAGGGAACGGCGGCCGCGATAAATTTTGTGCCGTCGATCACGGAACCGCCGCCGACGGCCAGTAGAAAATCAATTTTGTTTTTTCGCACCTGCTCCACGCACCGCATCAGCGTCTCATAGGTCGGATTGGGCTCAATGCCTTCGAATTCTTCCATCGCTCGGCCCTGAAGCGCCGCTTTGACCTCATCATATACGCCGTTGCGCTTGATGCTGCCGCCTCCGTAAGTCATCAGGATCTTCGCCCCTTTTGGAATTTCTTCGGCAATATCCTTGATCCTTCCCTCGCCAAAAAGAATTTTTGTCGGGTTATAAAACGTAAAGTTGTTCATATTCCCTCCTTTTGCGGGATGAATTTCAAACGATTGCAGGTCACCGACTACCTTCGCCGGGAACATTTTCCGCTTGCCTGATTTTAAAATCTTTATATAAAACTCAAAACGGTGAAGGAAATATACTGAAAATATTCTTTTGTTTCAATGAAAAATAGCGAAGAATCGGGGCGAACCGGCCGTTTCATTGAAGTTTATCAAGAAAATTACGGAAAGATTCTACGGGTTGGGCTCCCGTGATTTGGTATTGGTTGTTGACGATGAACAGGGGAATTCCGGTTAAGCCCAGCAACCGCCCTTCCTTTGCCGCTTGAGCAAGACGGGGCTCGTAGCGTCCGTCTTTTGCCGCCGCCAAAGCTTCCTGTTCGTCCAGACCACTCTCGGCGGCGACATAGCCTACCACTTCCGGGCGGCCGATGTCCTGCGCCCGACTCAAATACGCCCTGAACATGTTTTCATGAAAAACGTCATGCTTCCCTTTGTCGCGGGCGTACTCCGAGGCCAAAAGCGCCAGTCGGGAATTGGAAAGGATGGTGTGTTCGCGAAAGACGATGCCCAGTTCATTGCCGCGCGATTTCAACCCGGCGTAAAAAGGCGCAAGGTTTCTGCCTTGAAATCGTTCGGAAAGCAGCATGCCCCCGGGCGGGGTTTCGGGATGCAGTTCGTAGCTCACCCACTCGTCTTCAATCGGATATTCTCTCTTCAACTGATCGACAATCGCCTTGCCGATATAACAGAAGGGTCAGACATAGTCGGAAAATATTCTGAAGGAGATCATGGGGGTCATTCCTTTCCGGCCTGTTGCTCAAACACCCTTTTCGCCTGGGCAACCGACTGTTTCTATCTGATTGCATACCACACGCGTCGCTTATTTTACATGCCTGGTTTTCCGGTACCGGTAATAGCGCAGGGGAATCACGAGGACGAAAAAGGGAATCATGTACATGGCGGCAACCAGCGGCTCGACCGGACCGAAAAATTCGGAGGAAAAAACAATCACGAGCACGTTGTTGATGTTCCCCAGCATGACCGCTCCGGCCAGATGATTATGCAGGGGCCCCCTCCGGAAGAAAAATATTCCAACCGCGCAGTAAATCGCCGCCAGGACAAATACGACGACGGTCGCCATGATAATCACGGACGGTTTTTCTTTGAAAAACGGCGCCCAGCGGTAAAACACTCCGAGGTTAATCAGGGCAAACATCAGCAGGGCGACGGGAAACTGAATCTTCAGAATCGGCGCAACCAGCCTGGGCAGTAGGTATCGAATCATTTCCACGATCGCAATGGGAACAAAAATCACCATCGCCAGCATTTGAAACATGGCCAGAAAAGAAATCGCCGCGTCTTTCGCGATTACAATCTTGATGAGCGCGGGCAGCGTAAACGGCGCAAGCGCGGAGGTGATGACCACCACTACCAGAACCAGCGATGAGTTGCCTTTGACCATATTCGATATCATCGGCGAAACCACGCCGGTGGAAACGCCCGTCAAAAGCAGGGCGGCGAGCGCATAATCCGGAGCGACCCCGTAAAAGACGCCGTAAAGAACCACCGGCAAAACGGCGAGCTTGAGAGCGGTAAAGGTGAGAATCTCCCGAATGTGGCCTTGAAGCGCTTTCCACACATCCGCCAAATCAATCGACAGGTAGCTCAGAAAAAAATTGATCATCAGGCAGTAAACGGGAAGCGCCTGAAAACGGGCGCCGAAATCGGGAAAAAGAATCGCGATGGTCATGGACAGGATCACCACGACAACCAGAATGAAGTCATGAAGACGAAACGGAGCTTGCATGATCATTGGATACCAGATGGCGCCTATCTTATCAACATCTTTCACCTTTACAACTTAATGCCCGTTATGGACGATGGCGCCTGCGTGAGAAACGCCTGTAGTAAACATAGCCGTAGATCAACAGATTGAGAGCGATGACCAGTCCCCCGAGAATATATTGGGTCAAGGCGGTGAGTCCCGCCGGATAAATCACCGGGACCAGATAGCGAACGACGAAGTCTCCCGTGTAGGGCGCTTCACCGCCCAACCGGCGCAGATGATTCTCCAAAGGGGTCAGCGGACAAATCCATCCGGCAAATTCGATAAAGGCCCCCCAGCAGGCGGCGGGCAAATGCAGGAAAGCCGCCTTCGGCCAACGCAGGACCAGCAGGCCGCCCGCCACGACGAAAAGAATAAACAAAAAATGAATGATGATGACCGCATCAGCCAGCAGGCTATACATAGCATTTCCTTCCGCTTGACAATATACCGCCCAGCGGCATTTGGTTCAACTGTAAACCGCCGTTTTTCATATCGATGTTTTTATGATACAAAGGCAACCATTGAACGGGGGATCGCGATGTTTGGCTGGTTGGCGAAAAAACGGCGGCGGAAAATCCTGGAGGCGCCTTTTCCTTTCAAATGGGAAGCCATCATCCGCAGCAGCCTGACGCATTACAAAATGCTTGATGAAGAAGAGCAAAGGCGTCTTCGCGAACGGATCGCCGTGTTCATGGCTGAAAAAAACTGGGAGGGATGCGGCGGCCTAGCGCTCACAGACGAAATTCGCGTCACTATTTCCGCTATGGCCTGTCTTCTGATTCTGAACCTTCCCGGCGGCGACTACGAAAACGTTGAATCCATCCTGGTCTATCCTTCCGAACGGGTCCTTCCCGAACCAAAGATCGGTTTTTTTGAAACCGCGCAGGCGCCGCTGGAAACCCCGGGTCCCATCAGCGGACAGGCTTTTGAACAGGGTCCGGTCCTCCTGGTCTGGGACGCCGTTTTGGAAAGTATCCATTATGCCGGATACGGCTACAACGTGGTTTATCATGAATTTGCCCATAAACTGGACATGCAGGATGGCGTCGCGGACGGCACCCCCCGACTGAGAGACCGCGCGGAATACCGCGACTGGGTCAAAACCTGTTCACGCGAGTACCGAAAGCTCCTGAAGAATGTGGAAAGAGGAAAACGGACATTCCTGGACGAGTATGGCGCGAAAGATGAAGCCGAGTTTTTCGCCGTCGCCACGGAACATTTTTTTGACCAGCCGCTGCGCATGAGGAGGGCCGCGCCGGAGCTGTACCGGGTTTTGAAAAATTACTACCGCCAGGACCCCGCCACCCGCGAAGGCCAATATGCGGCGGTGCGGGAAGAACAAACCCGTAAAACCGAAGCGGTCTATGCAAAAGCGACGGACGAAAAAGAGGGAGACAAGGAATGATCGACTTTATCGAGCGGCATGAAACCTACGTCAGGGAATTGCTGGCAGGCCATCCGGAAAAAGAAACACTTGCCGAACTGCTGGTCTATCACGACAAGCAAATATCCTGGGTGCAGCAGGAACGCCTGGCCCATCTGATCACGATGATGTTTGTCTGTCTTTTCTTCCTCCTGGCCTTCGGATGGACGATCATCCATTTCACGGTGCCGTATGTCCTGCTCACCGCCCTGCTTCTGATCCTTTCGGCTGCCTACATTCTGCACTACTATCGTCTGGAAAACAGCGTTCAGCGCTGGTACGTTCTGTCCAATCAAATCAGGGAAAAGCTGCTTCAATCAAAATAAACAAAATAAAAAGCCCCTTGTCCGGACGGACAAGGGGCTTTGCTTTTTACCCTGTAGGGAACGGTCGCGACCGTTCCCTACGGCTGTTTTTCTACATTCCCATTCCGGGATACCCGCCGCCGGGAGGCATACCGGGCATTCCGCCGCCGGCGCCCTTCTCTTCGGGTTTGTCGGCGATCATGCACTGCGTGGTCAGAAGCAGCGCCGCAACGGAGGCCGCGTTCTGCAGAGCAAAACGGGTAACTTTGGTCGGGTCGATGACGCCTGCTGCGATCATGTCTTCATACACGTCGGTGCGGGCGTTGAAACCATAGGAACCCTTCTTCTCCTTGACTTTCTCGACTACGATGCTGCCTTCGAGGCCGGCATTTTGGGCGATCATTTTGATCGGTTCTTCAATCGCTTTCTTGACGATGTTGACGCCGATCTGCTCATCGCCTTCCAGGGCCAGCTTCAGCAATGCAGGCAATGTGCGCAGATAAGCAACTCCGCCACCGGGAACGATACCTTCTTCCACGGCGGCGCGGGTGGCATGCAGAGCATCTTCCACGCGGGCTTTCTTTTCCTTCATTTCGGTTTCGGTTGCGGCGCCGACTTTAATCACGGCAACGCCGCCGACCAGTTTGGCCAGCCTTTCCTGAAGTTTCTCGCGATCATAATCAGAGGTGGTCTCATCGATCTGAGCGCGGATCTGCTTGACGCGGCCTTCCAGTTCGGCGCGTTTGCCTGCGCCGTCGATGATGGTGGTGTTGTCTTTATCGATGGTGATTTTCTTGGCACGTCCCAGATCTTCCAGTTTCACGTTTTCCAGTTTGTAGCCCATGTCTTCGGAGATCATCTTGCCGCCGGTAAGGATGGCGATATCTTCGAGCATGGCCTTGCGGCGGTCGCCGAAGCCGGGGGCTTTGACGGCTGCCACATGCAGCGTGCCGCGGATCTTGTTGACGACCAGGGTGGCCAGCGCTTCACCTTCGATGTCTTCGGCGATGATGAGCAACGGTTTGCCCATCTTGGCGATTTGTTCCAGAATCGGCAGCAGGTCCTTCATGCCGCTGATTTTCTTTTCGTAAATCAGAATTAATACGTCTTCGAGGGCCACCAGCATCTTGTCGGCATTGGTGACAAAGTAGGGAGAAAGATAGCCGCGGTCAAACTGCATCCCTTCGACGATCTCCAGTTCGGTCTCGAGGCCTTTGGCTTCTTCAACCGTGATGACGCCTTCCTTGCCGACCTTGTCCATGGCGCCGGCAATGATGTTACCGATGGTTTCATCATTGTTTGCGGAAATGGTGCCGACCTGGGCGATTTCTTTTTGATCCTTGGTGGGTTTGCTCATCTTGCTGAGCTCTTTGACAACAAGTTCAACGGCTTTGTCGATGCCGCGTTTGACATCCATGGGGTTGGAGCCTGCCGCAACGGCTTTAACACCTTCGCGGTAGATGGCCTGAGCCAAAAGCGTGGCGGTGGTGGTACCATCACCGGCGACGTCACTCGTCTTGCTGGCCACTTCCTTGACCATCTGCGCGCCCATGTTTTCAAACTTGTCTTCCAGTTCGATTTCTTTGGCAACGGTTACGCCGTCTTTCGTCACGGTGGGTGAACCAAAGCTCTTGTCAATAATAACATTGCGGCCCTTCGGGCCGAGAGTTACCTTCACGGCATCGGCCAGGGTGTTGACGCCCTTCAAAACCGATTTTCTTGCTTCTTCATCGTAAAGAAGTATTTTTGCTCCCATTGTATCGTCTCCTCCTTATATTTTCTTATTTTTCAATAACGCCCAGAATGTCGTCTTCTCTCATGATCAGGTATTCTTCGCCGTCAATTTTGACTTCGGTGCCGCCGTATTTGCTGAAAAGGACTTTGTCCCCCACTTTAACGTCCAGAGCGATCAGTTTGCCGTCCTCAGTCTTTTTGCCCTTACCGACGGCAATAACTTTACCTTCAATCGGTTTTTCCTTGGCTGAGTCGGGAATGATGATGCCACCCTTTGTCTTGGTTTCCTCTTCCAAACGTTTTACAATGATTCTATCCTGTAAAGGTCTGATTTTCATACTATTTCTTCTCCTTTCTTCCTTATAATATTTATTTTTTAATATAGCGTTTAAGCGGCGCTATTTTATGCACGATTTCACCTCTGTCAAGGCATGGGCATACTATTTTTAAGGAATTTTTTGTGAAGTCCTCAGAAAAGAGTTTCCAGCAGTTCTTTCAGGGAAACGATCGCCCGAATTTCCATTTTTGCCGTCTTGGTCAGAGAAGCGGTGCTGGTTTTGGGCACGATGCAGCGGTTAAAACCCAGACGGGCAGCTTCCTTCACCCGTGTTTCAATCTGCGAGACGGCCCGCACCTCACCCGTGAGGCCGACTTCCCCCAGAATCACCGTCCGGGCGTCCACCGGCCGGTCCAGAAAGCTGGACGCCATGGCCGAGACAACAGCCAAATCCACGGCCGGCTCTTCCACACGAACGCCGCCCGCGACGTTCAGGAAAATATCCGATCCGCCCAGGTGAAGGCCGCATATTTTATCCAGCACGGCCACCAGAAGCGACACCCTGTTGTGGTCCACGCCAATGGCCGTCCGCCTGGGCATGCCCAAATTGGATGCGCTCACCAGCGCCTGGATTTCCACCAGAATCGGACGGGTGCCTTCGAGGCTTGCCAGCACCACCGATCCGGGAGCGTTTTCCGGCCGTTCCGCCAGAAAAAAAGCCGAAGGGTTGGACACTTCCTGAAGCCCGCGGTCGCGCATTTCAAAAACACCGATTTCGTTGGCGGGTCCGAAGCGATTTTTAATGCTGCGGACAATCCGGTAGGCGTGCCCGGAATCGCCCTCAAAATACAAAACCGTATCCACCATGTGCTCCAGCACTTTTGGCCCGGCAATCGAACCGTCTTTCGTTACATGGCCGACCAAAAACAAGGGAATGGAACTTTTCTTGGCGGCAAGAATAAGACGGGACGAGGCTTCGCGTACCTGCCCCACGCTGCCCGGCGCGGACATCAGATCGCTGGAATAAACGGTCTGCACGGAATCGATCACCACGATGGCCGGTTCGATTTTCCGGATCTGCTCCAGAATTTTTTCCAGGGACACTTCCACCAGCACCAGCAGATCCTTGGCCTGGGCGCCAATCCGGTCGGCGCGCAGCTTGATCTGGGAGGCGGACTCCTCACCGGAAACGTAGAGCACTTTCCGCCCGCTCATCGCCAGATTTTTCATCACCTGCAGCATCAGCGTCGATTTGCCGATGCCCGGTTCGCCGCCGATGAGAATCGCCGAGCCGCTGACAATGCCTCCGCCCAGCACCCGGTCGATTTCAGCGATGCCGGTGACCGTTCGCATTCCCTCCTCGGCCGGAATGTCGAAAATAGGAAGAGGTTTGCCCCCGAACACCAGGTCGGGGCGGCCGCCCGAATCCGGATCCGTCACCAGTTCTTCAGCAAAGCAGTTCCAGCCGTTGCAGGACGGGCACTTGCCCAGCCACTTGGGCGACATGTACCCGCAGTGCTGGCAGAAGAAGCTGGTCTTGCTCTTTTTCACAATGCTTTTCTCCTTGATTTAGGATTGACATCAGAGCATATTTCTTTCCAAAATGCCAACAGGAATCGAGTGACAGGTGGACGATCGGGCCACGCGCGATCTGATGGTGGCCTTTGATTCGAACCTCTCCCAAATGTCCTGGGACGAAGCCCTTCGGCAGGCGCAAATCAAAGTGAAGGCCCAATATCCGCACCCTTACTACCGGGCGGCTTTTGTTCTGACCGGCAACCGGTAAACGCCTGTTATGCCTATTTCATCCCGATCATCAGAAAAACGGTGAAGGTGTGCATGCCGCCCGCAATCAGCTTCTCAATCGAAGCCGCCTGAACGGCGTGGACGTTTTGAAATCCCGCGTTTTCGAATTGCCCGACAAGCTTTTGTCGATCAAAACCGAAATGAAAAACTCCATCGTTGGAGGTGTGAAACCGCCCGCCGTCTTCGTCCAGATCCGCGATGCACAAGAAACCGGAGGGATGCAGAAGATGGTAAAATCTTTTTAAAAGCGGCCCCACCTCCCGAATATGGTGAAGGGTCATGCTGCTGACCGTCAGATGAAATGCCCCGGAAAGGACATCCCCCTGATCCAAATCCACATGACGGGTGATGACATTAGTGAGATTCCTTTCGGATATTTTCCGGTTTAAAATGTCCAGCATGCCTTGTGAGCTGTCCACGCCGGTGATGGAGCGGACATAAGGCTGCAGCGCCAGCGTGATGAGCCCCGTCCCGCAGCCAAAATCGAGGACATCCAGATCTGGTGTCGAAGGGATTTCCCGAAGGATTGCGCGGCTGATTTCCTCCGCCGCCTTCACCCTTCCTGGATTCAAATCCCACCGCGCCGCATCCTGATCAAAATTCCGCTTTCCGTTATCCATGTCCATCTTCCGCGTTTAGTCGCATCCGTTCCGTAATCGGCATGAGGGTTCGTTATCATTTACCATGTTTCACCAGCCTTGTAAAAGGCGGTACTCCGGCAACCGGCAGTTGAATAAACTTTAAAAACGCCGGAAGAAACTGGCGAAAATATCCGGGTCCCTGCTTCGGGTCGGAGGTGGACAGTTCAAGCGTCAGCATAAAGATACTTCTTTCATGCCCCGCGTAATTTCCCAGCGACCCCGGGTAGTAGCCGAATTTTTTCAGCGGGTGATTAGCCTCCCTCGAGATGGTTTCCATCCACTGTTCGAACGAATCGAGGTCGGAAGAAGGTCCGTCATAATCGAAAAAATTGAGCGGGGAGTGAACGCTGAGAATTTTCTGGGGCTCAAATCTTTTGATCAGTGCGGTCTGAAAGAGCGTCTCCGGCTCGGAGCCGGCTGTCGCGCCGGGGTAATACCGCGGATTTTTACGGCCTTTGGTTCGCCACTGACGATGCGCGTCGCGTCTCCAGTCCCGGGTCGGAAAATTGCGGTTGAGATCCACGCCGGCGGCGTTGACCCGGGTCGGGGGCGCCGCAAAATAACCGTCGGGATTGACCAGCGGCGCGATCACGATGCAATGATCCTTCACAACCTCCGGATGCTCATGCAGGTATCGCGCAAGCTTCAGCATCAGATAAACCGTAGGACGCTCGTCGCCGTGAACGCCGCCCAGAAATAAAATGCAATTTCCCGCTCCGCCGCCGAAACGCGCAAAAATGAGCGGGCGGCGGTTGCGCGTGGTCCGGTGGTGCTCCCAGGCAATGCCTGCGGCCGAAACATCCGTCCATCCGCAGCGCGCGTTGAGGTTGTCCAGGGTCTGAAGAAATCGCTTTAATTCTCCGGCTGGAGAATCGGCCACCCGCGCGGCATCCGCACAGGCCGGGGCAAGAAAAAAACAAAGGCAAAAAATCCCGGCTGTTTTCAGGGGCCATCCAGTGATCCGGAGAAAAAAATGGCAGGCGGCGGCAAACAAGCGAATCTTCGATCCCGTCCTTTCAGATGCTGAGTGTTTTTTTCACCTGCGCAAGCCTTTTGCGGACGGAATCCACGCCCAGGGCAACAAAAATCCGGTCGAGTTCCGGACCTTTCAATTTGCCGGTCAGCGCCGCCCGCACGGGCATAAACAAATCCCTTCCCCTGACGCCGGATTTTTCCTTTGCATGCCGGATCGCTGCGGCGTAGATGTCCCCGGGATCGCCTTCCCCCCGCTGCAGATATTCGTCGAAAGCCCCGATGACCTCGCGGGCGCCGGGCGACGCCAGCAGCCTTTCGGCTTCCTTCGACAGGGAATAGCGTTCATCAAAAAACAAATCGATGTGATCCCCGATCTCCGCGAGCGTCGTCAATTCACCTTTCACGGTTTCCAGAACGTTTGTGAGCCAGGCGGTGTCAAGCGTTTCCGGCCGGTAGCCCGCGGCGCGCAAAAAAGGCTCAAGCCTTCGAAGCAGATTGTCCGTTGCAGCATTGCGGATGTAGGCGGCGTTGAGCCAACGGAGCTTGTCTTCATCGAAGACCGCGCCGCTTTTGGACGCCCGCGAAAGCGAGAACGCCTCGATCATTTCGTCGCGGGAGAGAATTTCCCGGCCCCCGGCAAAAGAGCTTCCCAGAAGCCCCAGATAATTGACGAGCGCTTCGGGCAGGAACCCCTGTCTGCGGAATTCGCCCACGGACACGGATCCGTGGCGCTTGCCGAGCTTGGCGTGGTCTCTGCCCAGAATCAGACAGTGGTGGGCAAACGTCGGCTCTTCAAAGCCAAAAGCCCGATACAGCATGATTTGCAAGGCGGTATTGGACAGATGGTCTTCGCCGCGGATGACGTGTGTAACCGACATTCGGTGATCGTCGATGACCACGGCAAAGTTGTAGGCGGGCATTCCATTGGACCGCACGATAATAAAATCGCCCATGGCCTCGCCTTCAAACCGCATTGGCCCCCGGATCAGGTCATGAAATTCGATCGTCGTCTGAGGAACCTTGAAACGATAGGAAGGCTTCCGGCCGGACGCGGCCAGCGCTTCGCGTTCGCCTGCGCCGAGATTGCGGCATTTCCCCAAGTAGCGAGGCATGCGTTTGGCGAGAATCAGCGTCTGGCGCTCCTCTTCCAACTCATCTTCGGTGCAGTAGCAGGGGTACACCAGATCCGCGTCCACCAGTTTTTTCAGGTGAGCTTCGTAGAGGTCCAGCCTTTCGCTCTGCCGGTAGGGGCCATAGTCGCCGCCGATGTCCGGCCCTTCATCCCAGGTAAGCCCCAGCCATTTCAAGTCCTCCAGCAGACTGGTCTGGTAGGCCGAATCGCTGCGGGATTCATCCGTATCTTCAATCCGCAGAATGAAACGACCGCCTTCATGCCGGGCAAACATCCAGTTGAACAATGCGGTGCGCGCGTTGCCCACATGCAGTTCTCCGGTGGGCGACGGAGCAAAACGGACTCTGGTCTTATTCTCCATCCGCGATCCTTTCCGCGCCTGAGGACACCGCCCACACCGCCACTCCCTCTCCGCGGCCCGTAAACCCCATTCCCTCATTGGTCTTGGCCTTGATATTCACGGCCGTTTTGGGAATCTTGAGCGCCGCCGCGATATTGGCCGCCATGGCCTGCGCGTAAGGCGCAAGCCGGGGCTTCTCCAGCACGACGGTTGCGTCAATGTTCTCAATGCTCACCCCTCTGGACTCGACGATCTTTCCGACCCGTTCCAAAAGGATGAGGCTGGAAATATTTTTATAAGCGGGATCGTGATCCGGAAAATGCCGGCCGATGTCCCCCGCGCCGGCCATGCCCAGAAGCGCGTCACAGACGGCGTGCAGAAGCGCATCGGCATCGGAGTGCCCCGCGAGCCCCCGGTCAAAGGGAATGTCCACGCCGCCCAGAACGAGCTTCCGGTCTTTCGCGAATCGATGGCTGTCGTAGCCCAATCCGTTCCGGCGGCAAACCCTTTCACATCCTGCGGCTTTCAGAAAAGACTCCGCCATTTTCACATCTTCCGGTGTTGTAATTTTCATATTTTCATCGGATCCCGCAATCATTTGGACGGTTGCGCCGATTCTTTCCACCAGCGCTGCGTCGTCCGTTCCGTAAAAATGATCTTTTTCGGCTGCCTCATGCGCGCGAAGCAAAAGGTCGTATGAAAACGCCTGGGGCGTTTGCGTCCGCCATAAATTGCGGCGGGGAAGCGTTCTCTGAACGATGCCGTCATCGGTCGTTTCCTTGATGGTGTCTTTGGCCAAAACGCCCAGGGAGGCGGCGCCGCACCCTGCGGCCGCGGCCGCAACCCGATGAATCATGTCTTCGGTGACAAAAGGCCGGACGGCATCATGAACCATGACGATGTCGCAGGGTGACGCGACGGCCCGCAGGCCGCAGGCGACGGAATCCTGGCGCTCCCGGCCGCCGGCGACAACGGCGGCTACTTTGGCGAGATTGTATTTCTTCACCATCCGCTCCCGGACGGACGCGACATCATCACCCGGCACGACCACAATGATGTCGGAAATCACCTCCGCTTTCTGAAACACGAGAAGCGTTCGCACCAGCACCGGCAAAGCGTGCAGCAAAAGATACTGCTTGGCGATCGAAGCGCCTACCCTTTTGCCTGAGCCGCCGGCGGGAATAATAGCCACTGTTTTCATAGCAAATCTCAAAAAAAACAGGCCCGAAAAGACATTTTCCGGGCCTGTTCCAGATGTTTTTCTTCCCGGCCAAAAAGATGCAGGCAATTGGTCTATGCATTGCCGCTTTTCTTGTCGGCGGCTTCCTTGAGCTCCGTGAAGATCATTCGACCGGCCGTCGTCTGCAGCACGCTGGTGACAACCACATCGACGGTCGTGTTGATCATTTTCTGCGCGCTGTCCACGATAATCATGGTTCCGTCGTCCAGATAACCGACGCCCTGCCCCTGTTCCTTGCCTTCCCGAATGATCTTGACCGTCATCTGCTCTCCGGGCAAAACCACCGGTTTCATGGCATTGGCCAGTTCGTTGACATTGAGGACGCGCACCCCCTGCAACTCCGCGACTTTGTTTAGGTTGTAATCGTTGGTCAGGAGTTTGGCGTTTAGTTTCTGGGCCAGGGCCACCAGTTTCCCGTCCACGCCTTTGATCTTGGGAAAATCCTGCTCGACAATCTCAATATTGATGGCCGTGCTCTTCTGCATGCGGTTGAGTACATCCAGCCCGCGGCGGCCCCGTGAGCGCTTCATGGAATCCGAGGAATCCGCGATGAACTGGAGCTCGTTTAAGACAAAACGCGGAACGATCAGTTCTCCGTCCACAAAACCCGTATCGCAGATATCCGCGATTCTTCCGTCAATGATCACGCTGGTGTCCAACAGACGATGGTCCATCAGCTTTCTGGAATCGGCGGCGCGGAAACTCACCTCCTCCGCCTTTTTCGAGCCGATGACCAGCCCCAGATAACCCAGAATGCCGATCAGCAGCAGATAGATCCAGGGGACAACCTGCTGATTCTGCGGTATTCGGATGACCATGTTCAAACCAAAACCGATCATCAGCGCGATCAGAAGGCCGATGATCATGCCGACCACGCCGCCCGCGATGATTCTCACGGATTGCTTGCGGATATCGCGTTCGACCCGAATGACCAGCAGCGCAACGACCAAGCCTATAATTAAGCCGAAAATTGCCTGAAAAACAGCGTATGGACTGGCTGCCGCCATGGCGTAGTAGGCGATAAAATAACCGCTGACCGAACAAATCAAAACCAATAATGCTCTTACGATCAATCGTTTCACCTCCCTTCGAATAAAAGTAATGAATGGAATCTTATGAATCAGGAATAAAATAAGCGAATTTTGCTTCGTATCCAAATGCGTTGAATGTGGAGGCACCGCACACGATCAGGGAAAGAGGGTTTGTTCTTCTTTAAGTTTTCAAAGAACGCAAAACAAACAGACCCGATATCCATTCGCTATTGCACGGTGAAAATCATCTGCAAATCGCGTTCAACCTTGGCTTCCTGCGCATTCGTGGCGACGGAAATTTCCTTCACGAGCAGATTTTTCGCGGTATCCATCATCTTCCGCTCGCCGAAGGAAAGGTTTTTGTCGCTTTTCAAAATGAACAAATCCCTTAAAACACTGGCAATTTCGAAAACAGACCCGGTTTTGATCTTCTCCAGATATTCCCGGTAGCGCTTGTTCCAGGTTTGTTTGTCTATGGTGACATCTTTGTTGCGCAGGATTTCATACACCTTGGGAATTTCCTTCTCCAGAATGACTTCCCGAAGCCCCACAGCCTTGGCGGAATTGGTTGGAATCATGATCTTCATGCCGTTGCCCATAATTTTCATGACATAAAAAGGCTGCTTCTTTCCCATCACTTCTCTATTTTCAATAGCCTCAATGACACCGACTCCCTGGGCCGGATACACTGCCAAATCACCTACTTTAAACATTGGATAACCTGCCTTTCTGTAAGAGCGGTGGACAATATCACTTTTGCTTGATTTAGTCAATGATAAATACAGTTTACTGAAAAGCTTCAGAGAGGTTGCGCGGGGTTGAAAAGACGGTCCCTTACGGCAAATAAAACAGTGGATTCCGGGCCTTGCCCTTGATACGGATCTCAAAATTAAAATAGGTTTCTCCCGCCTCATCGGTTCTCCCGGCGTGACCAATGGTCTGGCCTTTGCCCACATCCTGGTCCGCCCGGACGGATCTTTTCCTGAGATGGGTGTAAACCGTTGCGAAGTCATTTGCATGCCGGATAATCACGGTTTCACCGAAGTCTTTTAAATTTGCCGAAAAAATAACCGTTCCGGAGGCCGCCGCTTTCACCCTGGTTCCCGCCGGACAGGTGATTTTAATCCAGTTGTGATACGTTTTGTTCGGTTGAATCCCGAAGCGGGTTTTCACGGTTCCGCGAACCGGCCAGGCGAACCGGCTTTTCTCCATCACCACTTTTTCTTCAACAACCGGCATCTTTTCACCGACGGTTAACCCGGTTTTATCCGGTTTAGCCGCGGGCAAAACGGCCACCGTTTCCGCTCTCGGCGGTTTGGCCGGCCCCGCCGGCACCTGTGGAGCTTTCTCCTGCGACGGCAAGGGTTTGACAAGTGCTGAAGGCTTTTCTCCGCTGGAAGGCTTGATATCCTTGACCTTTTCTTCCTTGCCTGCATCCGCGGCCGCTTTCCCCGCGGACACCATGACATCTTCGATCACCTGATCGGCATTGGGAATAAAAATGACGGATCCTTCCCGAATGCTGGCTACATCATCGATATTATTGATTTCAGCAAGTTCCTGCAGGCTGGCTGAATAAGCGCGGGCGATGCTGTAGAGGGTTTCCCCTTTTTTGACGATGTGATAAACGCCGCTGGCCTGGGTTTTCTGCACCTGGGAATTCGCGCAGCCAACCGGCAAAAAAAGCGCTGCGATGGACAATAAAAAGCAAGCTCCAAAATACCGGCCTCGAATAACGGCAAGAAACCGGCGGGCGACGGCAACCCGGATCATTCTTTCCATCCACTTTCCCCGATCAGGCTGACAAAGCGGCAGCCCCCCAGATCTTCCTTTTTCAGCTCGGACGGATTTTCAGTCGAGCGGGTAAGTTTATAAAGCGTCTGCACGTCCCGGCCGCCCACCGGGACAACCATTCTGCCCCCGGGAGAAAGCTGCGCGACCAGATGCTGTGGAAATTGCGGAGCGGCGGCAGTCGTAATGATCGCGTCGAAAGGCGCCTCCTCTTTCCATCCGTACGATCCGTCGCCGACGCGAATGGCGACATTGTAGCAATTCAGCCGGTCCAGAATTTTGCGGGCGCGGGAGGCCAGCACCGCCACACGTTCGATGGAAAAAACCCGGTCGGCCAGTTTGGCCAGAATAGCCGTCTGGTATCCCGATCCCGTTCCGATTTCCAGAACCCGCTCCATCCCTTTCAGCTCCAGGGCCTCCGTCATCAGAGCGACGATATAGGGCTGGGAAATCGTCTGCCGCTCCCCGATGGGCAGCGGATTGTCGCTGTAGGCCTGGTTAATCAACCCTTCATCCACAAAAAGGTGGCGCGGAACCGTCTCCATCACCTTCAAAACACGGTCGTCACGAATGGAACGGCCGCGAATTTGCGTTTCCACCATTCGAATGCGCTGCTTTTTGTATCTGTCCATCAAACCGCCTGCATCTTTTTCTTTTTGGAGGGAATCCGGTAGAGCCTCTGAACCGTTTCGTGTCTGCGCAACCCCAGGGCTTCACGAGTCACAATCAAATAATAATATTGAATTTCGGCTTTTTGGCAGGCCGCGTTAAATTGCTCAATGATTTCGTTGATTTCCTCAAAAACCCTCTGCTTTTCCTTGGAATGTGCACCGTCCGGCGAGCCGGTTTGCAGCGATTGCCAGCGGCACATCATTTCCCCGAACCGCAGGTCAAGCCGGTCTAACTTTGCAAGCGCGTCCTCGACGGCAAAGCCCGCCCTTGCCAGAACCGCCGCTCTTTCCCGCAGCAGTTCTTCACACAAACTTTCCTGGTGTTTTTCTCTTCGGCTCTGCTGTACCTGTTCCATAAAACCTTCTTAGCGATTCTCGAGGGCCTCTATCATTCAAGCGCTTAATTTTCAAGTTAAAAGCGCTTACTCCCGAAAGGAAGAAAATTTTTTTTCTTTACAGTTCAATATTATTTCGTTACATAGACGCCCCAATAAACGCTACCGACAAACTGGTGCTCTCCATGCGCTCTGAAACGACATTTCCCATGTCCCGGGCCGTCCTCAACGCCTATGCCGAAGGACAGGAAGACGAAACGCTGCTGCCTCTGGTTCTGGTCAATCCAAAGCAGGCCCCCCTGGGAAGGATCGAACCGGGCGACTCGATCATCTTTTACAATATTCGCGGCGAACGCGAAATTGAATTGAGCCGCAGCTTCACGGAAGAAGGCTTTCGGGAATTCCCCGTGCGCCCTGAACTTCCCGTGCACTTCACCACCATGATCGAGTATTCAAAAGGCCTGAACACCGGGGTCGCTTTTCCGCCCCAGGGCATTCTTTCCGATACCTTAAGCGACATCATCGCCCGGCAGGGCCTCGCGCAGGCAAAAATAACGGAGGCGGAAAAAGCCGTTCATATCAGCTATTTTTTCAACGGAAAGAAAAGCGATCCACTGCCGAAAGAAGAAAGAATCGTTGTCCCGACGCGCAAAGACGTCAGACTGTTTGACGAAGCGCCTGAAATGTCCATTGATGAAATCACGCGCGAGGCCGGGGCGAAAATTCAGGATCCCTCCTGCCATTTCATCGTCGTCAATTTCCCGAATGTGGACGTCGTCGGCCATATTGAAAACGAACCGGCGATCCTTCGGGCGGTTTCGGCGGTGGATCGGCATGCCGGCGTGCTGGTGGAGAAGGCACGTAAACAGAATATGGCCGTCATCGTCACCGCCGATCACGGCACCGTGGAAAAATGGCTGTATCCGGACGGAGGAGTGGACACCGGACATACGGACAGCCCCGTGCCTTTCATTGTCTTGCACCCGGATCAAAAACTGACGCTGAAATCCGAAGGAGAACTGACCGACGTTGCGCCGACGATTCTGGATTTGCTGGGGCTGCCCGTCCCCGCTTCCATGACCGGCGCTACTCTGATTCAGGAAAAGCCTTCTCCTCTCGCCCCCTCTTCCCGTCTGCTTCTGCTCATTTTAGACGGCTGGGGCCTTTGTGAAAATACGAAGGGCAACCTGATCGCCTGCGCCCAAACACCGGTGATGGACCGGCTGCTTCAGGATTACCCTCACACGCGTCTGGCCGCCTCTGGACTGGCCGTGGGGCTCCCCGCGGGAACGGTGGGCAATTCCGAAGCGGGTCACCTGCACATCGGGGCGGGCCGGCGGATTTATTCCGACCGCCTGCTGATCGATCAGTCGATTGTCCGAAAGGATTTTCACCGAAACCCGGCTTTCACGCGCGCCATAGACATAGCCCGACAAAACAACCGCGCGCTGCACCTCATGGGCATCGTGTCTTTTTTCAGTTCGCACGGGTCCATCGAACATCTGTTTGCCCTGATGGACATGGCCAAAGAGCAGGGGGTTTCCCGTTTGTTTATTCACTCCATGCTGGGGCGGCGCGGCGAGCAGGCCGAAAGCGGCGCGCGCTATATTCGGCAGGTAGAAGAAAAATGCCGGTCGCTGGGACTGGGACAGGTGGTGTCCGTGATCGGACGATACTGGTCGATGGACCGTGAAGACAACTGGGACCGGATCGAAAAAACCTACCGAATGCTGGTTTACGGAGAGGGAACCCCGGTCCCCATGAAGGGATGATCGTGAAAACCACTGTGAATCAAACCGTGATCGAACTCGTCTGCGGAGACATTACCAAGGAAGCAACCGATGCCATCGTCAACGCCGCCAACAGCCGTCTGGCCGGCGGCGCGGGCGTGGACGGCGCCATTCACCGCGCGGGCGGCCCCGCCATCATGGCCGAATGCCGCAAAATCGGAGGCTGCCCGGTAGGCGAGGCCGTCCTCACGACAGGCGGCAACCTCAAGGCCCGCTATGTCATCCATACCGTCG
>JAQVQT010000143.1 GCA_028701435.1 Smithellaceae bacterium
AAATAATACGCCATCTTCAAATCCTCCTTGCCGGCCGCCCACCCATTTGCGATAAACGACAACGGTTGCCCGGTCGCAGCGCACAGGACAAGGATTTTCTTGATAAAATCTCGTCTGGTTTCCATATCTATCCTGCGGGGTCCCTTTCAACCGGCTATCCGTAAATCATCATAAGGTATTCTTTCCGTGTTCATGAAATCATACAAGTGCATCCTATGGGTCAAAAATCTTTGATCCGAAAGCCTTGAAGATCGCCTCTCCAGGGTTCTTCCGTCATGTCCACCCGGTCCACGCGGGCGTGCGGCGGGCCCTGGCGGCACCACGCCAGCATCCGGTCCACGCTTTCGCCTTCTCCTTCAAAAAGGGCTTCGACACGGCCGTCTTCCCTGTTGCGCACCCAGCCCGCAAGGCCGAAGCTCAAGGCGGCTCGCAGCGTTTCCGCGCGAAAGAAAACGCCCTGAACACGCCCTGAAATCAAAACATGCATTCTTTTCATAACCACCATCCTGAGGGGCGGCGGCCCGGAAAGGATGAGCCATCTTTCACGCCTGCCGGTGGATTTGCCTGCCGATCATGGTTAAAAATTCTTCTTCGCCGATGACGGGAATGTTTTGTTTTCCGGCCTTTTCCAGTTTCGATCCCGGATCGCTCCCCGCGACCACATACGAGGTTTTGCCCGTCACGGAGGAGTGGACGACGCCGCCCAAGGACTCAACGGCGGCCTTGGCCTCATTTCTTCCCATACTTGCAAGCGAGCCGGTAAAGACAAACGATTTGCCCTTCAGGCTCGCCAGAGCCGTGGGGGCCGTGGTTCGGGGAGACAGGCCGGCCTGCCGAAACTTTTCCAGAACGGTCCTGTTTTTGGACTCCGCGAAAAATTCCAGAATGCTCTGGGCGATTTCCGGGCCGATTTCATGGATAGAAGTCAATTCTTCGCAACCGGCGCTCATCAGGGCCTCGAGGCTGCCGAAATGCCCGGCCAGAAGTTTGGCGGTTCGTTCGCCGACGTGGCGGATGCCGAGCGCGAAGATAAACTTGTCCAGCGCGGGGGTCCTGGAGCGTTCAATGGCTTCAAGGAGATTCTCCACGGATTTTTCCGCCTGACGATCCAGCCGCAGCAGCTGTTCCTTCGTCAAGAAATACAGGTCCGCCGGATCGGTGATGACCTTCGCGTCAAAAAGCTGCGCGGATAATTTTTCTCCCAGGCCTTCAATATCCATCGCGCCGCGCGAGGCGAAATGCCGAATATGTTCTTTCAACTGAGCGGGGCAGGACAGATTGATGCAGCGATGAGCGGCTTCATCGGCCTGACGAACGATTTCCGAACCGCACTCCGGACAGGCGCCGGGCATGCGGAATTCCTTTTCACGCCCCGTTCTTTTGGACACAATGACGCTGACGACTTCCGGGATCACGTCTCCCGCGCGCTGAATCAGAACCGCGTCGCCGATGCGGATGTCCTTTTTCAGGATTTCATCCTCATTGTGCAGCGTGGCCCGGCTGACCAGAACGCCGCCGACATTGACAGGCTCCATCACGGCGACGGGCGTCAGCGTGCCGGTTCTTCCCACCTGAACAATTATGTCCTGGATAACCGTGGATGCCTGCTGCGCCGGAAATTTGCAGGCCAGCGCCCAGCGGGGAGAGCGCGATACGCTGCCCAGAAGGTTTTGAATTTCCAGAAGGTTGACCTTCAGCACGACGCCGTCGATGTCGTAGGGAAGGCCGGAGCGGATCGAGCCGATCTCTTCAAAATAGGCGATGCATGCGTCGATGTCCGGCGTTTGCCGGATGAGCGGATTGACCGGAAATCCCCAGGCGGCAAGCGTTTCGATGATTTCCCAGTGGCTGGTAAAGGCCGCACTGCGGGCGGAGCCGATACCGTAGAGAAAAATATTCAATGGACGGCGAGCGGTGATCTTCGAATCCAGCTGACGAAGCGATCCCGCGGCGGCGTTGCGCGGATTGGCAAAAGGAGCTTCGCCTTCCTCCGCCCGTCGAAGATTGAGTTTTTCAAACGGCTCCTTTTCCATGTAAACTTCACCGCGGACTTCGATGAGTTCCGGGACGGGGTGGAACGCGCCGGTCTTCATTCGAAGGGGCAGGGAGGCAATGGTTTTGAGATTCTGCGTGACGTCTTCGCCCACGGCGCCGTCGCCGCGCGTCGCGCCGCGGCGGAAAATCCCGTTTTCGTAAATCAGATTCACGGCCAGGCCGTCCAGCTTGGGCTCCGCCACGTAATCCACGCGGTCGGCTTTTGCCAGACGACGCACGCGCGAATCGAAATCCCTGATTTCATCGGCGCCGAAGGCGTTGGCCAGGCTGAGCATGGGCTGAGGATGGGTGAAGGGGGCAAATTTGGAAAGCGGGGCGGCGCCGACGCGCTGCGTCGGAGACGATGCCATCTCATCGTCCGGATAGAGGGCCTCCATGTTCTGCAGCTCCTTCATCAGACGGTCGTAATCGGCGTCGGATATTTCCGGCGCGTCCTGCTGGTAGTAGCGCGTGTTGTGATATTCGATGGTTTTGCGCAATTCAAAAATGCGCTGGTGAGCTGTTTCTTTGTCCATGATTTTACTCGAAGAATCTTCCAATCCGGCCATGGTGTGAATTCTAGCCCGCCTTTTGATCAAAGTCAATTCAAAAGCAAGGGGGGCGCCTGTCCTTTGATAAATAACGCTTGTAATTTTTTCGTCTTACCGTTAAGAATTCCACCAAGACCATGAGGGAAAATAAAGTCAGAGTAGGCGTGTTGTCCGATACGCATGTTTATGGTTTTGACCGGAACCTAAAGCAAATTGTCGACGAACATTTTTCGAATGTTGACCTGATTTTTCATGCAGGAGATCTGGTGGATTTATCCGTCCTGGAGCTTTTTGGCGAAAAGGACGTGAAGGCGGTTTTCGGCAATATGGACGGCCTGCGGGTCAGAGAGGTTCTGCCCGAACAGCTGACGATGGACATCGGCGGGTTTCGCATTGCGCTGATTCACGGATGGGGGGCGCCCGCGGGCATGGAACAAAAACTGGCCCAAAAACTGGGGAAGGTGGATTGCATCGTTTTCGGCCATACGCATTACCCGGTCAACAGGAAAATCGACGGCATTTATTTTTTCAATCCGGGTTCGGCGATGGATAAGCGGTTTGCCAGACACCGCAGCGTCGGAATCCTGGAAGTGGGTACTGAAATCAGCGGAAGAATTATCAACCTCAAATAGCGGGATTCATCAGGGTCGGGGATAGAACCAATGGAAACGATGTGTGCGCCGTGGCGAATGGAGTATCTCATGTGTGAAAAACCGGAAGGATGCGTGTTTTGTAAAAGTTCTCTTCGCTGCGAAGATTATGTGGTGTTTGAAGGAAAGACCTGCTTTGTCATGCTGAACCGTTACCCATATGTCAACGGCCATTTGATGATTATTCCGGTGCGCCATCTGGGCGACATTGCCGAATTGACTTCCGGGGAGCGGGAGGAAATATTCGGCCTGGTGGACGTCTCCGTCAAAGTCCTGAAGGAGGCGATGAATCCCCAGGGATTTAACATCGGCATGAATCTGGGCAAAGCGGCCGGCGCGGGAATTGCCGAACATGTCCATGTTCACGTCATTCCCCGCTGGGAAGGCGACACCAATTTTATGAGCGTCGTCGGCAATGTCCGCGTCATTCCGCAGGACCTGGCCACCACCGCCGCGGCTCTGATTCCCCTGTTTGAAAAATACTGTCGGGAGGTTTAAAACGCGATGAAGATATTCTATTTAATCCTCACCATTGTTTTTGCTTTTTTTATCGTGACCTTTTCACAATTCAACTCGGCGCCGGTGACCATAAAATATTATTACCTTCAGGATCTGGTCGTTCCGGCCTACATGCTCATTTTTGTCGCGCTTCTGGTAGGCGTTGTCATTACCGGTTTCCTGGGCGTCGTGGAAAGATTTCGGCTCAACCGCACCATCTCCAAGCAAAACAAGGTGATTCGCGACCTGCGCAAGGAGCTGAGGGAACACGAAGCCCCTCCGATGATTGAAGACAGCAAGAAAACACCCGTTCCTCCGGCATGACCACGGAAACAAAATTTTTTGCTGACGCAACGCTTGCGGGTCTGGCCCGATGGCTCAGACTGCTGGGCTATGACACGGTCTGCTTTCAGGGGAAGGCGGGCCGGCCGTTGATGCGGCAGGCGGCGGTCGAAGGACGGATTCTGCTCACCCGAAGAAGAGACCTCATGGAGAGGCAGTATTCCGGCCGTCTGCTTCTGCTGCCGGGAACCAGCGCGGTCAAGCAGCTTTCTTTTGTGCTCGGGAAGCTGTCACTGGAAATCCAGGTCCAAAACCTTTACACACTTTGTCTGACCTGCAATCAAAAACTGATTTCCCTGGAGCGCCAAAGCGTCCGGGATCTTGTGCCGGAATATGTTTTTGAACATTGCACCGAATATACGCAGTGTCCGGAATGCCGGAAAATTTTCTGGCCGGGAACGCATCAGCGAAACGCCCTTCAATTTCTGAAAGATCGTGGCATTGCCGTAAAGAACGCTGAAACCTTGCAGATAATGTTCTAAGGTAACCCAGCAACTCCTGAAAAACCGGACAGAAAATGAAGAATGTTTTTCTACAGTACAGGGAGAAGTCGTTGCGGGAGATCCGACGGATCGGCCTGATCGCCGACAGCCATGGCGACTTTGAGCGAACGGAGTTGGCCGCCCGCGCGCTCCTGGCCGCCGGCGCACAACGACTGATCCATTTAGGTGATTTCTGCGATACGTTGCAGGAATCCTCCTGGGTAACCATCATGCAGGTCCTGCAACGGCACCGGATGCTGACGGTCAAAGGGAATAATGATTTCCAGGTAGAGACCCTTCTCAATGAGCGACGTCCGGGGCAGAATCAAGCGGAAGCTGAACTGCGGGCGTATCTCAAGTCGCTGCAAACGACCATCGTCATGGAGGGCCTCTGTTTTGCGCACTCCCTGCCCTATGACTCCATCCGGTCATTTTATGAACCCGTTGATGACGGCACAACGGTGAAGGCCGGCAAGATTTTCCATCAGACGGCGCATCATATCATGTTTTGCGGCCACTCCCACACCCCGATCCTGTTCCGCTTAAGGGATGGAAGGGTGACTCGGGAGGAGATTCCCCCAGATATAACGTTTTCGATGAAAGATTCAGAACG
>JAQVQT010000144.1 GCA_028701435.1 Smithellaceae bacterium
GTCGCGGCATCAGATGGTATCACAGCCATGTTTGCATTTTTCCATTTATATGAAAATCCCCCCAGCCCCCCTTTAAGAAAGGGGGATTTCATCATTCGTTGTGCCCGCACCAGGCATGGGGGCTTTTTCTGCCGTCGTCTTTTCGCGAAAACAGCGATCAATCCAGCCAGGAGACAAATTCATCCAGTTTGGCTCTTTCGCGTTCAAATTGATTCAGCGCAAATGAGGAGTCCGGGTAGCCCATCGCGATCCCGACAATGATTTTTTTGTCGTCTGGAATCGCCGCGATCTTTCGAATTTCGGCGGGAAAACGGGCGGTGGCGGCCAGCAGACAGGTGCCCAGACCTTTGTCGTGGGCCGCCAGACAGATGGACTGGGCAATGATGCCGATGTCCAGCATCTGATATTCGACCAGGTTGTCGCGCGAAATGCACGCCAGGATCAGGCACGGAGCGTCAAAGGCGGTCACCATACCCGCATAGTATCTTTCCCTTCCCGCCTTGTCGTCCCTTGCGATTCCCTGCGCGCTTAAAACGACTTTCCCCAACTGTCCGTAGCGCGTTTTCATGGCGTCGGGCCACTTCTCCAGCATGGGAACATCCGATGCAACGGGCGCGCCGGCCATACTTTGCAGCAGATTCATCTCCTTGAATTTCTGCAGCGTCTTTCCCGTCAGCACGTACAAAAACCAGGGCTGGGTATTCCCCCAGGAAGGCGACCAGCGGGCCGTCTCCAGAATATCCGTAATCGTTTCCTTTGAAATGTCCCGAGGCTCAAACTTGCGAATGCTTCTCCTTCCCCGAATGGCAGCAGTCAATTCCATGGCAACCTCCTTTTTTGATATGCGGTTCCATACAACATCCCGTGAAATAAAAAAAGCCGGGATATGCTTTTTCTTCCATCCTTTCTTTCAGCCCATCAATCCCTCATCCAGAAAGCTGAAGTACGCCCCGTCGCCGATGATGATGTGATCCAGCACTTTCACGCCCATCAGCTTTCCCGCGGCGCACAGCTCCCCGGTAAATTTTTTATCTTCCGGGCTGGGCGACAGGTTTGCGCTGGGGTGATTATGCACGCAGATGATGGCGGCCGCGAAGTTTTGCAGGGCGTCGTGGATGATTTCCCGCACGATGGGCATGGCCTGATTGACCGTTCCGACCGCGGCATTGCGGATGACGATCAGGCGATGATTGCTGTTGAGGTAGGCCACCTTGAATACCTCCGTCTTCAGATCGCGCATCTGCGGCATGACGATTTCCGCCACATCCGCGGCGGTGCTGATTTTGCGCTGCTCCGGGCGGACTTCGACGTCGCGAAAGCGGCGGCCGATTTCCAGCGCGGCATGAATCTGGGCGATTTTGGCCGGCCCCAGCCCTTTGAATCCTTGCCAGTCGCGGGCGTCCGTCTGGCTCATGTTCCGAAAGGTGCCGAATTTGTCCAGAATCTTTCGCGCCAGATCGATCGCACTTTGCCCTCGCGCGCCGGTTCTGAGCAAAATAGCCAAAAGTTCGGAATTGCTCAGCTCGCGGGCCCCTTTGCCGAGCAGCTTTTCTCTGGGCCGGTCATCTTCCGGCCAGTCTTTGATTCCCGAGGATTGAAGTTTTTCGCTCATCTTCCGATTTCCCCTCCTTTGGATGAATAGAGAAGCTCGATTTCCTCCCCGTAGCGGCGAGCAATCTCCTGACGCCGGATCTTCAGCGTCGGCGTCAATTCGCCCGCCTCTTCCGTGAAATCCCGGGAAAGAATGGTAAAGCGTCTGATCTGTTCGTGAGGAGCCAGCCGGCGGTTGACGGCCTGCACATGCTCTTCCACCGCCCGGAAAACCGCCGGATGATCGGCCAGCGCCACCGGGTCCCGATCTTCAAGATTTTCCCGGCCGGAAAAATCGATCAGCTCTTTTTCATTCAGGGTAATCAGCGCCGTCAGATATTTCCGGCGATCGCCGCACACCATCGCCTGACTGATCAGCGGCATCGACCGGATCAGGTTCTCAATGTTCTGCGGAGCAATGTTCTTGCCGCCAGCCGTTACGATCAGGTCTTTCTTCCGGCCGGTGATGGAAAGAAATCCCTCGTCGTCAATGACGCCGATGTCGCCCGTGTGAAACCAACCATCGGCGTCGATGGCGGCGGCCGTTGCTTCCGGATCCTTGTAGTAGCCCTGAAAAAGACCCTTTCCCCGAAGAAGCAGTTCTCCGTCCTGGGCCGCTTTCGCCTCCATGCCCGGAATCAACTGCCCCACGGTGCCGAATTTATAATGTTCCGCGCGATTGACCGCCACGGGCGCCACGGTTTCCGTCAAGCCGTAACCCTCGAGAATCAGGAGGCCCACGGCGTCGAAGAATTCCAGAAGATACATCGGCATTGGCGCCGCTCCGCAAAGAAGATATTTGACCCGTCCGCCGAAGACATCGTGAATTTTCGAAAAAACCAGGCGATGGGCAACGGCATGCGCGAGCGCCAGTCTTGCCGGCAACGGCTTTTGGGCCCGCCGGTAGGGAGCGGCTTTCCGGCCCACGGCCAGGGCCCATTGAAACACGCGGCGTTTCAGGGGCCCTCCCGAATCCAGCATCTGGCGCACCCGGTTGTAGATCCGTTCGAAAATCTGCGGTACGCTGACCTGGAGGGTCGGACGAAGCTCCCGGAAATTGTCCACCAGCTTGTCCAGGTTTTCGGCGTATGCCCCGACGATTCCAAGGTGCATCGCCGCATAGACGGTCATCCGTTGAAGCATGTGCGTCAGGGGAAGAAAAGCGATGCCGAAGTCGCTTTCTGCGTAATGGTGCATTTGGGTCGCGTTCAGGACCGTATGATAAAGATTGGCATGGGTGATTACCGCCCCTTTCGGCGGCCCCGTCGTTCCGGAGGTGTAGGCGATCGTCGCCGGATCTTCAGGCCGGACGGCCCGCCAAATGCCTTCAAAACGTGCCGGGTCTTTTTCATGTGCGATCCTGCCTTCAGTGATCAAAGCATCGATCGTCGTTGCGTCCGGGGGAAGCGGACGGTCTGCCGGTTCAAAAAGAATGATTTTTCGGGGCAGGCCCGTTTTCTCCCGAACGGCCAAAAGCTTCTCCAGAAGCGGCTCGTCTTCAACAAAGCAGCTTTGCAATTCACTGTGAGAAATGACATGCGTCATCTCCCAGAGGCTGGCCGACGGATAAATGCCGATCGTAACCCCACCCGCGGCCAGGATGGCCATGTCGGCTTCGCTCCATTCTCTGCGCGTGCGGCTGATGATTCCAACGGCATCACCCTTTTGCAATCCGAGGGAAACGAGTCCCATCACGGCGGCAGGCAGGCCATCCAGCGACTGCCGCCAGGTCTTGGCTTCCCAGACTCCTTCTTTTTTGGCCAACGAGAGTGTTTTGTCGCCGAAACGGCGCGCCTGATGCATGAAGATCCCCACAACGGTCGGGGGATCATATGACGAAATGATCTCGTTCAAAAACAGATCCTTTGTCTTTTTGCCATTTTTTGTTGCTGGAATATAACCTTATGACCCGCGATCGTCAATCAACATCTTTGTCCGGGGCACATTCGCTTGACAAAATCATTCTTTGCCTCGATGATTGACTCCAAATTCAGGGAGCATCATGCGCATGTCCAACAATGACGATGGAATCTACCGGCAGCTGCAAATTCAACTGGACCGGTATCCGATCGGTTACCCCGCAACAAAAAGCGGCGTGGAAATCGATATTCTGAAATATTTTTTTACGCCGCTGGAAGCCAAAATTGCCTTGTGCCTGACGCTCCGGTCCATCTCCGTTTCTCCCATCCGCAAAAGACTCAAGAATAAATTCGGCATCGAACTGTCCCCCGATGAGCTATCCGCGATGCTGGATGAAATGTTTCAAAAAGGCGTCATCCGCCGTTCGGAAAGCGCCGGTTCCTTTCGCTATGGCATTGCCATGCTGGCCATCGGCATGTTTGAATATCATGTCGATGATCTCACCGATGAACTCGTGCAAATGATGCATAGCTATTTTGACGAAGCCTTCGGCGCGGAATTTTTTCGATCTTCCCTGCCCCAACTGCGCACCAGCCCGCATTTGAAAGCCCTGATTCCGGAATACATCGTCGAACCCTACGACAATATGCGCCATTTCATTAAACATACCCGCGAGCCTTTGTATGTGGCCAACTGCGTCTGCAAACAGGGAGAGGCGCTGCTGGGAAGGCCCTGCAAACAGACGGACAACTACGAGGTTTGTCTGCTCATTGGAAAAACCGGCTACGCGGCGCGCGGAAGGGCCAGAGAAATCTCCAAAGACGAATGTCTGAAGATTCTGGACATGGCGGAAGAAAGGGGAATGGTGCTGCAACCGGGCAATTCCCGAAAGCCCGCCTGCATCTGCATTTGCTGCGGCTGCTGCTGCGGCGTGCTGACCACCGCAAAGAAGCAGCCGCGGCCCGCGCGGTTTTTTGCCACCAACTATTACGCGCGCATCGACGCGTCGTCCTGCACCGGCTGCGGCGTCTGCGTGAAGCGCTGTCAGATGGACGCGATCGTCGCGGACGGCAAAACCTTCCGCGTGGATCGGGATCGATGCATCGGCTGCGGTCTTTGCGTCACCCGGTGCAAACCCAAAGCCGCCCGTCTCATAAGAAAAGACAGAATCACCGTGCCTCCGATGAACACAGAGATACTGTATTTGAGCATCCTGATGGAACGGGCGGGAAGAAAAAAAATGATCGTCAACATGCTGAAGCTGCTTTTCGGCAAGCCCTTATAAAGGAAGCCCCCATTTCTGCCTTTGGGCATCATCCCTCAATTCCAAACCATTTCAGGATCGTATCGTTTTCCTCACGGGGATAGGCGTGCGAAAGATCAGGAACCACCTTGAGCTTAATATCCACGCCCGATTGTTGCAAAACCCGGCAGGCCTGAACCGTTCGCTCCACCGGAAAAATCCAGTCCTGCGCACCGTGAACCCACAGCACATGTTTTTCTTCGGCCCTGTTTATTTTCACCGGGGGCAAAGCGCAGGAAACGGCTGCGATCTTCGAGAAAATACCTTGCCGGGTCAGTCCCAGGTCCAGGGCAAAGGTCCCGCCGTCGGACATTCCGGTAAGCAAAACGCGGCTTCGGTCAATGGGAACGCGGGAGCAAACGTCCTCCAGATGGCGCATCAGCAATTCACCATCCGCATC
>JAQVQT010000145.1 GCA_028701435.1 Smithellaceae bacterium
CCCTCCTGTCTGGCGAGAGCGGCCAGTTTGGCATGAAGCGTTTTCGGCACTCGCTGGACAAACTTGCCGGACATGGGCGGTTCTGATTCCGGGGCGCGATACGCGGGCTTGGGAATTTCCCTGCCCATATCCGCTTGTGCGGAAATCCAGCCCAGAAATGCGTCCCTGCCGTTCTGAATCGCCTCTTCAATCGTTTCTCCGTCGGAAATACAACCGGGAAGATCGGGAAAGGAAATAAGAAAACCGCCGCCTTCCTCAGGGGGAAGAGGGCTGATTACATGGGTGTAAGACTCGAATGGATAGGGAGCCTTGACGGCCTCGATTTCTTTGATCCTCATTTTTCCAACTCCTTCACTGCGTCAATGAGATCGATGAATTGTTTAACATACACCGGTTTTATCGGTCTGTGCGCCGGAACTGATGGGTGAAAAGACACCTTGGGATGAGAGAAGATGTAATGACTGCCGCCGTGGCTTCTCACTTCGATACCGTGCTTATCGGCAATACTGACCAGGGTATCGATTTGCCAATCGCGGGGGTTGTTCCTCATCTTGGCAATCAGTTTATCGGCGCTGCTCATGGCATGAATGATACTAAATGCAATATCATGGGTCAAGATAATTTTATGCAGACAATTTTATGGAGGGGGAAAATAACTTTGAAAGCGAACACGTTTTTTCTGTTACCGTAGCGAGCGGTAGTAGTACCAATAGCGCTCACGGTCGTATTTGCGGTAATTGCTAAAGACGCAATGCGCGGATTCTTTGGTGAGTTCGCGGAAGCGTTGATCGGCCCGGAAGATCCGGTCGGTCAACTCTTTCGGCAAGGGTTGGTCGCCATACTCCCAGAGTGCGTCGTCCAAATATTCCCGTTTGCTGACATCATAGTCAAATTCTTCGTAATCGGGCAAGGCAATCCACCGCAGGGACTCTTCCCATTCCTCGATACAGTCTTCGATGTCCTGCAACGTGACCGGCGGCTTCTCTTTTCTCATGTCTTCTCCGCTACCTCCGCTGCCTTAGACCGCTCTTGATTCAGGGCCAGCAGGCGGAGGAGGATCTCACTGTCGGGAAGCTCCGGGGTGTAGTCGGTCCATCCATAGGCGGCGGCGACGGTTTTATCAAGAGCTTTGTGGGCCATGTCCAGCCAGTGGGGACGGGCGTTGTAGAGGTTGGTCAAGGTACGTTTTTTGAGGTCGGCCTCATAACCGGGCTTGGCAACTGGGCGCTTGGGGAAGCCGGCTTTTTCCTCTTCAGGGGTTATGACCCAATCAACCCACTCGGGCGGATTCAGCCAGTTTTCGCGGAGATGGTTGAGTTTGACGGCAGCATCGGCGATAGCCTTGGCGGCGCTATCGGCCTGGGCGTCAGAAGCGCACGGCCCACTGAACGCTGTGTCACGTGGCGTCAGGTGATCGGGAAAGGGAAAGGTCTCGAAGCAGGACTTGGTGTTGTAGGTAGGATCATTGCCGACACCGTGCATGGAAGCAGTGGCCAGCGACCAGACTTCGTGCAGGCGGCTAGAGAGGATGCCAAAGGCTGTGTCATCGGCTCGGGCGATGACACAAAGGCGGGAATCTGGCGAGGTCAAAGCATGCAGCCAGACAAAGTAGCGGTGTTTAGCAACGCGCGGCGTAATAATTAAGCGTGGCAATCCTTCACAGGCTGCGCGCATATCCGCTCCATTCCGGCCAAAACGCCACCAGTTTTCCCGGCGACCGCGGTCATTGTTTCTGTCGCGCTCCGATTTGACATGTTTCAGAATGTGCTCGAAGGGCAATTCGTAAAGGCTGGCACGGTCGACAGGCATATCTATTCCAAAATCAATAATCCATGTATTCGAAGGGCGCTTGGCAATGTCTTGCCCATTGGCCCATGGTTTGACAACATCACTGTTCGGATAACCGTTTGGATTGGGGACGGTCAACCAAATCCGCGCCAACTCTCCGGGAATTTCAAAGGCCCCACTTTTTTCGGCCCCTTTGAAGGCGACGGCCATATTTTCCGGTAAAACTTTTGCTCGTGTGAGGTCGGTGCGATCTTCGCCACCTTCCGTCAAATCAGCGTTGATTGTGGCCACAGGGTGTCCATCAAGTTTGGCTACGGCTTCTGATTCACCAAAACAAACCAACGACACACGTACCGCCGCGCCTTCGTTTACCCAGGTCTCATCACTCCAGGCGTTGAAAATTTTAGTTTCGGTGACGATGTCGTCCAGTACTTTACGATTGCTACCGCTACGTATAGCCTGGGTGGCGACCAGCCCTGCCATGGTTAGTTTTCTTGTTATGATCTGTTGACGTGCCTTGTAGAACCAGTAGCAGACAAGATCGGCTCCGCCCGGTACATATGCAGCATACAAGTAATTGAGGGCATTGACGTAGTCATCACCCAACTCACCCCGTTTCTTGTTGCCGCCCAGGAAGGGCGGATTGCCGATGATCACGTCGGCATCCGGCCAGGCCGCCTCGCTGCCGTCGGGGTTGAGCAGGGCATCGCGGTGCTCGATGCCGTCCAGAGGGCGCAGGATGGGGTCTCTGGCAATTTCCCGTCCATTGCGGCGGCACCATTGGATGTCGCCGATCCAGACGGTGACACGGGCGAGTTCGGCGGCGTATTCGTTGATTTCCATGCCGCGAATGTTGTGCGGTCCGGTTTGCATGAGCAGTTCGGGTTCAAACCCGAGTTCCTGGGCTTCAAGATGAACCTGCTTTTCCACACCCCGCAGGGCCTTCAGGGCAAGGTAAAGAAAATTTCCCGAGCCGCAGGCCGGATCGAGAACCTGAAAGCGTTGAAGGCCCGACAGGTAATTCTGATAGGCGTCGCGGGAATCCTTGTAGTCATTCGTGCGCCGGCTTTTGTCTTGTCCGGCGGCAATAACGGCTTTGACTGACTGCCATTTGTCCAGCAGCGGGTCGGTGATTAGCGGTTGGATCAGCTTGGCGATGGTGCCGGTGTCGGTGTAGTGAGCGCCTAGAGGCGCACGGGCCGCAGGATCGAGGCCGCGCTCGAAGAGGGTGCCGAAAATCGTAGGATCGACCGAGCGCCAGTCCGTATCGGCGGCATGGAGCAGGGCGGCAATATCGTCGGCGGTCAACGGAGGAATATCGATGGTTTTAAACAGGCCGCCGTTGAACCAGGCGATGTCGTGATCGCCATATTCGCCGCCGGTTTGCTGCATGGCGGCGAAGAGTTTGCCGATGCGCTTGCCTGCCTTGTCCGCGTCGCCGCCGGCATTTTTGAGAATTTCGGTGAAGACATTGCCGGGGAGCAGGTCTTCATCTTCGGCGAACATGCAAAACAGGCATTGAACGAGAAAGTGGGCTACGATCTGGCCGTTCAGTCCGCGTTCCCGCATGGCCTTGGCCAGAGCGGCAAAGTGACCGGCGGCAGCGGCGGTGATCGCGGCGGTGGATTTTTCGGGACGGAGCTTCTGGGGGTCCGTGAAGACCCATCGCAGGATCTGCCGTTTTTCGGGATCGATCAGTTCCCCGATGCGGATTTCGCGCGGCTCGTCCGGGTAGCCGGTAAAGGCGGTGTGGATGATGATGCGCTCGCGGTCGGAGACGACCAGGAGCGGCGGGTTTTCGAGCTTCAGCGCATAGTCGGTGAGCTGCTTCAGGGCGGCGTCGAGATTGCGGCCCGGCTTTTTATTTTCCCAGCCGAAAAAACCGCGTTTCCAGACATCGGCCCAGCCGTCGCCGCCGTCCGATTTTTTGGCCCCGCGCTCGAAACAATAGTTCTTCGGATCGCGCGGCTTGTCCACACCGAGCAGGTCGCACAGATCGTCAAAATGCGCCTGCGCTCCGGCGCGTTCGGTGAGTTCGTTGTCTTTCCAGATGTTAATGAACTCTTCAGGCGTCATGTCATCATCCGATCGTTTGTTGTCGAAGTATCACGGGAGTTTTTGACGCAACCGCTATGCTGCCTTTTTCTCTTAAGCCGCGCCCCAAGGCGCCGCTCTCGGCACATAACTTTACGGGTGCCGCTTTCATACAATGATTTCAAGCCGATGGCAATAAATATTCACTTACAGCCTGAGAATATGATGCATCGGAAATGCTATGGTCGGAGGGCTAAGAATGTTTTATTCATTGGAATATTCGCATAATTCTTGATTCCTTTAGTCCTGGTCTGATAGTGCAATAGCCACAGGCCCAATTGTCGTTTGATCCTGCAGGAAGATGGCATAATCTATGGGCGCGCTTTCCTTACTTCTGGAGGAGGTGGACTCGTCATGTCGCAGAAAAATAAACTGCTTAAGGAATTGGTCCGTCGGTCACTGGAAATATTGGCGGCTTTAATGGCAATCCCTAATATCGCGGTCGTGGATGAGAGAGCCCTGCTTAAGTACAAGTTTTGTCAGAATGACAATTATGACGAAAAACCAATGGAAATAGCGCTCTTGATCCGTCTGTTTCCCCGGGTCTGCGCCGAGCTGGAAAGAGATCGGCGCTTCCATGCGCTATGCAGCGAACTGGATGCGGATAGCCGTTTCCGAAAGCTCACTATGCCTGACGGCACAATCATTCCGGGTACAGAAGTTTTATTAGGCAACGGTATCCTGATTTCCGTTTTATGGCGTTATTTGAACCTGACGAAGCAGTTGACATGGAACCAGTCAGCGGTGGAGAATCTCCTGGCGGAAAGTGAGCAGTCGCTTGCGAGGGGCGGACTGAGGGTCGATTTGGTTTTGCCGTTGGTGGGTCTCAGCGGTGCATTTGCCATTCAGCGCTTCAAGCTGGATCATGGGTGGTGTCTGCGTGAGATGACTCCTGAAGAATGTGCGATTTTCGACAAACATATTCAGCCGAGCATGAAGCTACCCTGCACCATGGCCTATCCGGGTGACGCGCCGCCACCGTTTCTATGTTATGCACTTGTCAGGGATACGTGGTCAATACCCTTCGCCGATCTGGTTGCGCCCGGAAACGTCATCGATCCTCAGAAGCTTCCTTTTGATGAGATCGAGTATTATCTGTCCGTGCTTCAGGTCTCAACCGCGCAAGCTAGCTGTGCCCCTGAACACTCGATATCTTCGCCGGCAATCATGTATCGCAGCCGGGATTGGGCC
>JAQVQT010000146.1 GCA_028701435.1 Smithellaceae bacterium
GCCGGGCGCGCCCCCCAAAAAGCGGCCCCGCGAATTCAACGCTTGAAAGAAAAACGGTTTTGCACTACAAAGAACGGCATCGGATACGTCAGGATCGGAAGGAAGAACTCACAAACAACGAGGAGGGAATGGAAATGTCAAAAGTAAAACCTGGTGATGTTTTGAGTTGTGAGGTGTGCGGACTTTCGGTCATCGTCGATGAAGAATGCGGCTGTGCCATAGCCGAACTGATCTGCTGCGAAGAACTCATGGAAAACAAAGGTCCCAAGCCCCCCAAGAAAGCGGCCGCCGCGCCGAAGAAAAAAGCAGTTGTCAAGAAAGCCAAACCGGCCGCAAAAAAACCGGCGGCCCCCAAGAAAGCAGCGCCTAAAAAGGCGGCAAAGAAACCGGCCGTCAAAAAGAAATCGGCAAAAAAATAATCTGACGGGATGACAGGAAACGCATTTTGCCCCTCTCAATCACCCTCTTTGGGGAATTTGTGGTTTTTTTGGCACAATGCCTATTTCTTTCCACCCAGCAGCGATCCCAGGATGCCCCGGACAATTTGCCGTCCGACGGACGACCCGATGGTCCGGGCCAGACTTTTGGCCGAAGCTTGGACTAAACCATCTGTTTTTCCGCCGCGCGGTCCGGTTCGTCCGAACAGCAAATCCCCCACGGCGCCGCCCAATATTCCGCCGCCCTCCGGTTCAGGCGCCTGCCCGGCCTCGGCTTGAACCGCCGGTTTTTCGGGCGCCGGAACGTTTTTGACGGAGGCTCTCAGCTTTTCATAGGCGGATTCGCGATCCAGCGTCTTTTCATAGTGCCCGTAGATCGTGGATCGGTTGACGGCAGCCGACCGCTCAGCATCACTCAACACACCGAGACGAGAGCAAGGCGCTATGACAAAAGACCTTTCCACCGGCACCGGACGGCCTTTTTCATCCAGAAAAGAAATCAGCGCTTCGCCGACACCCAGTTGTGTGATCACATCGGCCGTGTTGAAGGCGGGATTGGGACGCATCGTGTCCGCCGCGGTTTTTACCGCTTTCTGATCGCGGGGCGTGAAGGCTCGCAGGGCATGCTGGACACGGTTCCCCAGCTGACCCAGAACGCTTTCCGGAATGTCCAGCGGATTTTGCGTGACGAAATAAATACCCACGCCTTTGGAACGAATCAGACGCACCACCTGCTCTATCTTTTCCAAAAGCGCGGTTGGCGCGTCATTGAAAAGCAAATGTGCCTCATCGAAGAAGAAGACCAGTTTGGGCTTTTCCACATCTCCCACTTCGGGCAGCTGCTCAAAAAGTTCGGCCAGCATCCAAAGCAGAAAGGTGGAGTAAAGCTTCGGATTATTATAAAGTTTGTCGGCGGCGAGCACATTGACCACGCCCCGTCCTTCGCCGTCCGTCTGCATCAGATCGGCGATGTCCAGCATCGGCTCCCCGAAGAATTTGTCTGCGCCCTGTTCGTCAAGCGTTAAAAGTCCGCGTTGAATCGCGCCGACAGACGCCGCGGAAATATTGCCGTATTCGGTGGTGAACTGCTTGGCGTTGTCGCCCACAAACTGGATCATGGCCCGCAGGTCTTTTAAATCAAGCAGGAGCAGGCCGTTGTCATCGGCAATCTTGAATACCAGCGTCAGTACGCCGGACTGGGTTTCGTTGAGATTGAGCAGCCTTGACAGTAAAAGCGGTCCCATGTCGGAGATGGTGGCGCGCACCGGATGCCCCTTTTCTCCGAAAACATCCCAGAATACTGCTGTATTGGCACGTGGTTTAAAATCCTTAATGCCGATCGATTCCAGCCTTTTCAGCATTTTCTCAGAGGCAACGCCCGCAGCAGCGATGCCGGCCAGGTCTCCCTTAACGTCGGCCAGAAAGACGGGAACGCCGATGGCGGCGAAGGATTCGGCCATCTTTTGCAGTGTGACGGTTTTGCCCGTCCCGGTGGCGCCGGTGATCAACCCGTGGCGATTGGCCATATTCGGCAACAGAACAATTTCTTTTCCCTGAGACATCGCGATAATCAATGGTGCAATCATGAGACGGCTCCCTGAATGATTTTTTTACCCGGTTTCCGATCCAAAACGTGCCACCAACTATAAATAGAATGATTTCATATGTCAACTTCCTTCTCATAGGTTGGATCATCGATGATATTTTCCGAAAGGGGAAAAAACGGCTCACGGGACATCAAGAAACACTTTTGCGCCGGAAATGTCGTCCCGCAGAATTTCGTCTTGCGAATCAAGCTCCATGGCTTTGGTTATGTATTTCCGAGAGACAGCCATAAGGCCTTTGGCGCGGTAGGCCTGAGCCAGACGCACATAAATACTCGGATTCAGGGGCGTCAGTTGTCTGGATTTTTCCAGCAGAACAATGGCTTCATCCAGATCCCCTCCGACAAGGGGCGGTATTAAAAGGTAAAAGGAACCCATCGCATATAAAGTCTCCGCGGAATCGGGCATTTGTTCTTGCGCTTCCTTTAAATATCCCTTGACTTCAAAATAAGCGGGAATGCCTTTGATCCAGTTTTTCTTGACCAGAATTCCTTTTGCGCCCGCCGCAATCATCAGACTCACCGCAAGGTGAAATCGCGAAAGCTCTCTGTGCTTTTCGATCATTTGCAAGGCCTTCCGATACGACCGGCCAAAATCCTTTTGCAGATAATCCAGATGAGAAAGCGTGACCTCGGCCGGATAAAAATCCGGATAAGCGTTGATGACACCGGTCAAGACACTGCGGCTTTCCGAATACCGGTGATCCCACATCAAGATAATGCCCTGCAACAGTTTCACTGCCGGATTGTCGGTCCATTTATTTTGGTGGTCGTTGAATAATTTTTTCAATTTGGCCCGCTGATATTCGCGGTAATAGATGATGGTCAGCCTATAAATATCTTGCGCTGATTTATCCTTTTTGCTTTCCAGTCTGGAAATCGCGCCGGGTGACATCTGAATGGCGGCATCCGCCGGACTTTTCCAATCGGCGGCAAAAGCGGAAGAACAAAACAAACCGGCTAAAATGATGAATAACAGAATTTTTTTCATAACCATCATGCTTCGGAGGAAACTTATAAGAAGAACGGTCTGGCTGTCAACGGGAAAAGAATTGTCTGTGGGCTTTTGTGACAGTCACCCGCCTACGGGGGACTGTCACAAAATTTAAATCTCCTCCGGCGCAAGCGGCAGGACAACCTCGATGGTATGTTCCCGCCGGTCGTCAACCAAGGTCATCTCCGCCTCCGGTATGATCAGGCCGTCTCGTGTCATGGCGATAGTCGCCCCTGCGATCTGACGGATAACGATCGAGTAGAGCGTTTCCCCATACCGGTAAGAAATCTTAACGCCCTTCCAGGAGTGAGGCAGGCATGGTGAAAAACTGAGCTTGCCGTTTTTCAGTGTGAGGCCGATAAGCGATTCCACAATCAGCCGGTACATCCAGGCGGCGGAGCCGGTAAACCATGTCCATCCGCCGCGCCCGATATGCGGCGCGACAGCATAGATATCGGACGAAACAACATAGGGCTCCACTTTATAAATTTCCACATCTTCAGGAGACCTGGTGTGATTGATCGGATTAACGATGTTCATGACATCCCAGGCACGCTTCCTTTCGCCTAACGCAGCAAAAGCCATAGCCACCCAGATGGCCGCATGCGTGTATTGTCCGCCATTTTCTCTCACCCCCGGCACATAACCTTTAATATAGCCCGGCTCCGTCTCCGATTTGTCGAAGGGCGGGTCCAAAAGCTGGACCAGTTTTTTATCCCGATGCACAAGCATCTGATCGACCGCATCCATAGCCAGGCGGGCACGGGCCGGTTCACCCGCTCCGGAAAGAACGGACCAGCTCTGGGCCACCGAATCAATGCGGCATTCCGCACAGGTGTTTGATCCCAATAATGAACCTTCATCGCTGTATGCACGGCGGTACCATCCACCGTCCCAGCCCGCTTTCTCAATGCTGCGCTGAAGCTGCGCTGCCTCTTTCCCGCACAAATCGGCAAACGGCCCATCATCTTTCAGGCGGGCAATTTCCGCAAACTTGACGAGCACGTCATACAGGAAAAATCCCATCCAGACGCTTTCGCCTTTGCCCTCGTCCCCGACTTTATTCATGCCGTCATTCCAGTCACCCGAGCCCATGAAAGGTAAACCATGACTGCCGAATCTTAATCCTCTTTTGACGGCCCGCACGCAATGGTCATACAAACTGTTTTTTTCATCCGCCATACCCGGCAGATCGTAATAGGAATCTTCATCCGCCCGAACCTGACGTCCTTCCAAGAAGCTGACACTTTCATTCAAAATTCCCGCGTCACCGGTGCTGATAATATAACGGCCGACAGCTAAAGGCAGCCACAGGTAATCGTCGGAACACTGTGTGCGCACGCCCCGGCCGGTGGGCGGATGCCACCAGTGCTGAACGTCTCCCTCCGGAAACTGACGACTGGCGCATAAAAGCAGGTGTCCGCGGACCAGAGCGGGTTCGGCATAAACAAGCGCCATAACGTCCTGGAGCTGGTCACGGAAACCGAAAGCGCCCCCGGACTGGTAATAACCGCTGCGCGCCCAGAGACGGGAAGACAGGGTCTGATATAAAAGCCACCCGTTCGTCAAAATATTGAGAGACGGGTCGGGCGTTTCGATCTGAACCGTGCCCAGTGTCTTTTCCCAGTAGCGATGCACCGCTTCCAGTTCATGGTGCGCCACCACCGATCCCCGGAAGCTCTTCACTGTTTTACTGGCATCGTCGGCGCCCCGCCTGCCGGTAACCCCCATCCGGAAAATGATTTCTTGCTCCTGCCTGTTTTTGAGTCCAAACGTCACCTGTATGGCGCCGCAGGGATCCAGGCCGGCCCCGACTTTGCCTGAAAGTTGTGACTGCGTCATCGCCTGCGGCCCGGACAGTTCACCATTGCGGCCGATGAACTCATCCCGATCGCAGGTTACAGTCCGCGCCGGATCATCCACGTCAAAGAAAGCCACCCGATCGGCAAAGTCCGTATTATAGGGATTCCGGGCAAAAAGCGCACCGCTTCCCGCATCCACTTCGGTCGTGACATGCATGATGGTTTTCGGGCGC
>JAQVQT010000147.1 GCA_028701435.1 Smithellaceae bacterium
TCCTGTATTATTCCTTTGACGAACGGCGACACCAGGGCCAGATTTTAGTGGATGCGGCTCTGGAAGACGACATCTATGAAATATTCCTGATGATTGAAGAGTTGAAATTTCCCGTCGGCAAAGTCATCCCTATCGTCGCGTACAAATGGGACGACGAAGCTTCCATGGCGGACAACAATTCCTCTTCCTTCAACTTCCGCGTCATCGCCGACACCAACAAACTTTCCCTGCATTCTTTCGGCCGCGCGGTGGACATCAACCCCGTCCAGAATCCGGTGATATACCCCGCGGGCTTGATCGCGCCCGAAGGCGCGGTTTACCGCCGGCAAAATAAGGGGGCATTTACAAGCGACCACCCCGTGGTTCAGGAATTTCTCCGACGCGGCTGGCACTGGGGCGGAAATTTCGATCAGCCCAAGGATTATCATCACTTCGAGAAAACATAAGACAGTTATTTAGACGGAAGACTAAAGGCCGAAGCAAAAGAAAAGATAAATTTTCACCTACAAAAGTAGCAATGTCGTTATGTCCGATAAAGTGTTTCTTTCCTATTGAAAGGTTCAAAGTTGCCACAGATCTCAGTTAAAAAAACTGTTTTATCAAGACCCCCTATCTTCTGAGCGTTCAGGATTACCGCTCGAACTGTGGTTATAATGTATATTCAAGCGACCTGCGATTGAACCGCAATGCTTCAGAGCAATTGGGATGGGCTCCAGCATAATATTATGATGGCATATAGTGACTGCAATATGCTATAATTACACAAATGCATTCAAACGCAAAAGGATGAAACCTGATGAAAAGAATTCTAATTGATACCAATGCTTATGTCGCATTCAAAAAAAACGATGCTGATGCCGTAAATACTTTTAAGCAAACTGAATACATCGGCATTAATATTGTCGTTTTGGGCGAATTATTAAGCGGCTTCAGGGGTGGAACAAAAGAATCGACAAACAGAAAAGAGCTCGAACAATTTCTGGATTCCCCGCGGGTCAATCTGCTGACGCTGGATGAAGAAACAGCTGAGCATTACGCAAGGATTTACTGGGACATAAAGAAAAAGGGCAAACCCATTCCGACAAACGATCTGTGGGTAGCAGCGTCGGCCATGCGGCACGCATTGGCGCTATTCAGCTATGATGAACATTTTGCTAATATCCCCGGGCTTATTTTGCATAAAGTTCTATGACAAAGGAGGCAAGTATGAACACAATGACAATTAGAGGGCTTGATGACGTAACCGTTAAAGCACTTAAGGAAAAAGCAAAAAAAGAAGGTTCAAGCATCAATGCGGCATTAATAAAACTTGTTCAGGAAAATCTGGGCATTAAAAATAAAAAACGTACCGTAGTTTATAATGATTTGGATCATCTCGCCGGTACGTGGAACGATAAAGACTGTAAAGAGTTTTTGCAGGCTACTGCCGATTTTGAAAAGATTGATAAAAATTCATGGAAATGAAATAATATTTGTTCTTTACTTGCAGGTTTACACGTCCTGCAATTTAATAGAAATATTTCGGAGCAATCAAAACATGTCCCGGTCGCAGATGAACTCGCGGGACCCTATAGTAACCTTTAGGTTATTCAGGTCATTAGGAGAAATATCATTTATGTCTAAACGAAGTGTTTGGGATATCGTACTTCATGAAATTCCAGATTTGCATTTAAAGATAAAAAACATCACCAATCGTTAAATAAGATTAAATTACTTTTTAACTAATCGAGCCAGTTCCAGCGCCCGCCGCAGGATCAGTCTTGCCGATTGCAGACCGGCCTCGTCGTTTTCAATGCCGAGCTTGACGTTCGGATCGAATTTGCCGGAACCGTTGGAGCTTGCGCAGGCCGACGCGCCCATAGGGCTTATGCCCTGGTGGACGCTCGCCGGAATCATTTCCAGCGTCAGAAACTCCAGGATGTGCGCGAGGTGCGTGGTCTCCAGGCCGCCGTTGCGCAGCCAGGAGACGGCCATGCTCACGCCGATTTTGTTTTTCATTTTTCCGCCCGTCAGGTTTCCGAAGACAAACACGCGGAACCGGTCCAGCAGTGCGGCCATCCGGGCGGATGACCGCATGAAATACACGGGACTGGCCAGCACGAGAATATCCGCCGCTTCGGCTTTTTCAAAAACAACCTGCGCGTCATCTTTAAGGGAACAATATTTACCCGGCGTTTGTTTGGTCAGGCAGAAATTACAGTGGATGCAATCCTGAATTTTCAAACCGGAGAGATGAATCACTTCCCTTTTTATTTCTTTTGGGGGCAACCCTTCCAGGGCAAGGTTCAAAAAGGTTTCCACATTGCCTTTTTTTACCGGGGAGCCGGAGATTCCTAAAACATGAAGGGCCATCACGCTTCTCCTCGTTTATTTTTGGTTGTGCCGCACAAAAATCAACCGATCCGTCTCAAACCCCAGCGCCGCGGCTTTGGCAATCAGACGATTCCTCGTTTCTTCCTCCAGCGTCCCGCTTCGCGCAAGAATCCACAGATAGGAGCGGTCGGGGCCGCATACCAGCGCCCAGCCGTAGTTCTTCCTATCCAATTCCATAATCACGTAAGACCCGTAAAACGGGCCAAAGAAGGATACTTTCAAAAACCCCTGATCGGAACGGTTCACGAAATACGCCCGGCCCTCGGCTTCTTTCCACCTGCCATCTCCTGCCGCATAGCCCCGGTTCACCACCTGCACGCCGCCGTCGGACCGCAGGCTGTACTCTGCCGAAACGGATGAAAGCCCCCTTTCAAAGGAATGATCCAGCCGCGCGATTTCATACCACTTGCCCAGGTATCTCTCCAACTGGAAACCTTCCACAGGCGTCACGCCCGGGGGCAGACCGGCGCACCCGGTCAAGAGCAGGACAATAAGCAAAAGTATTTTTTTCATTTTCGCGCCTTTACATTCCGCTTCGAATGGCTTAATTTACTTTAAAACCGGATAAAATCAAAGGAGGAATCATGCGGCTTGACGAATATTTTGAAAACGCCCGGGGGGTCGGCGTTCTTTCCACTTCCGATGCCGGGGGAAAAGTGAACGCGGCCATTTACGGGCGTCCTCACTTCATGGATGACCGGACCGTGGCTTTTATCGCCCGCAACCGGCTCACCCGCGCCAACCTGCTGACCAATCCTTCCGCGGTCTATCTTTTCAAGGAGGATGGCTCCTACGAAGGCAAACGGCTGTATCTGACCAAAATCAAGGAAGAAAAAGACTCGCCGCTCATCGGCGAAATCCGCAGGAGAAAACACAGGGAAGTGGAAGGCAAGGATCCGGCCGAAGAGAAATTCCTGATTTACTTTACCATCGACAAGGTGCTGCCGTTGATAGGAGACGGCCGGTGAGGGCGTCTTGTCTTCCCGGACCGGATGGGTTGGCGGGGTGGGGCCGAGAAACGCCGGATTCTGTGCGGTGCGCCAAAGTCATTCGCGGGTCTAAAGACCCGCACTGCGTCTTTTTTTTATGTAGTGCGCACCTCGCGTGACCTTCAGGTTATTAGGTGCGCCTGAAAGCTTTGCCTTGATCCTGTTTTTGTAGAAATGACGAAAATCATAAGTTTCACAAATCCGGTTTCGACGGGTGATCTTAAAATGGAGGGTTGAACCATGAAAGTTTTCATGACGGGGGGAACCGGTTTTGTCGGTACCTATCTGACGAAGGGGCTCATAGACCAGGGGCACGATGTCTGCGTCCTCACGCAGTCGCTCACCGGCCGGGAATTGAAAACTCCGGGCCTCTCCTATCTGGTCGGCGATCCCAACGTTCGGGGAAAATGGCAGGACGCTGTAAAGGATTATGAGATCATCGTCAACCTGGCCGGCGCTTCCATCTTCAGCCGCTGGACGGACGAGCAGAAAAAAATTCTCCGCGACAGCCGGCTCAACACCACCCGGCATCTGGTGGAAGCGCTCCCCGCGGACGCCTCCCGCGTTGTGTTTTTCAGCACTTCGGCGGTCGGGTATTATGGGTTTCATCAAGACGAGGAGCTCACCGAATCCTCTCCCGCCGGCGGCGACTTTCTGGCCCGTCTGGCTTCCGACTGGGAAGCCGAGGCCCTGCGCGCCAAAGACAAAGGCGCGCGTGTGGTCATCACCCGCTTCGGCATCGTGCTCGGCCACAACGGCGGCGCGCTGGGGCAGATGATTCCCCTGTTCAAGTTTTTCCTGGGAGGTCCGCTGGGTTCCGGGCGCCAGTGGTTTTCCTGGGTGCACCTGCAGGATCTCACGGCCGCGTTTCTCTTTCTGATTGGGCATCCGGAAATCTCCGGCGCGGTGAACCTGTGCGCGCCCCAGCCCGTAAGAAACCGGGAACTGGGAAACGCCATCGGCCGCGTTCTGCACCGCCCCTCCTTCCTGCCCGCCCCCGGCTTCATGATTGAAATTATTTTGGGCGAGTTCGGCTCGGTGCTGCTCAAAGGCCAGCGGGTCATCCCCCGCCGCCTGCTTGATGCGGGGTTTCGCTTTTCCTATCCGGAGATCGACGAAGCGCTGCGCAGCATCATCAAACCATAGATGATCCGCCGCTCGGCGCTTCAGAAGCGGACTGATTTTGATTGACAGGCCCCGCGGCGCTTCATATACTGGAACCATCAGCGAAAAACCCAGAGGCTTCTCTCGTGAAATTTTTGTCGGCCATTATCAGCACCATCTCCGGAAGCAAAATCGTCAAAGCCAATATCGGCCTTTTGGCAAAATACCTTCTGGTCATCATCGTGCTGATCACCGCCTACAGCATTGTCTTTCACTATCTCATGGATCTGGAAGGCCAGCGGCATTCCTGGATGACGGGCTTCTACTGGACGTTGGTGGTCATGTCCACGCTGGGTTTCGGAGACATCACCTTCACCAGCGACATCGGCCGGGCCTTTTCCGTCCTGGTGCTTCTTTCCGGCGTGATTCTGCTGCTGATCCTTCTTCCCTTTGTCTTCATCAAGTTTTTTTTCGCCCCCTGGA
>JAQVQT010000148.1 GCA_028701435.1 Smithellaceae bacterium
GCTATCGCGAGGAGGTCACACCCGTTCCCATCCCGAACACGGAAGTTAAGCTCCTTCGCGCCGATGGTACTGCATGGGCGACTGTGTGGGAGAGTAGGTGCCGCCGGATTTAAAACATAAGCCCCTTTAGGAAACTGAAGGGGCTTTTTTTGTGGGTCCATTCGAGGATGTCCCCGTTCCCGATAACCCTTGACAGGCGCCCATCTCTTTCCTATACTCCGCGCAACCTTACCGGGGAGATGTGCCCATAAGATTATCATATGGAATACTTCACTATCATCATCGGCCTGATTGGCGGTCTTGGACTCTTCATCTACGGCATGTTTTTATTGAGCGACTCGCTCAAAAAACTGTCACTGGGTCTTTTGAAGGCCCTGCTGGAGAAAATCACGTCCAACCGTTTCAAGTCCATGATCGTCGGCATTGGCGTTACGGCCCTGATCCAGAGCTCCAGCGCCACATCCGTCATTTTGATCGGTTTTCTAAACGCCAGTATTCTTTCCCTGGCGGCGGCGATGGCCATCATGATCGGTGCGAATATCGGGACGACGATCACGGCGCAGTTGATCGCTTTCAAGCTGACCGCTGTCGCGCCTGTTTTTGTTTTTATCGGAACCGCGTATTTCTTTTTTGCCAAAAAGATAAAGGAGAAGAACAAAGGCCTCGTCATCCTCGGCTTCGGCATGCTGTTTTTGGGACTGTCCATGATGAGCATGGCGGTTGCGCCGCTTTCCGGAAATGAAACGGCAAGAAACGCCCTGGTCACTTTCGGGAAATACCCGGTTCTGGGCGTCCTGACAGGGCTTCTGGTGACGGTTGTGTTTCAGAGTTCAAGCACGACCACCGGTATGATTATCGCCTTCGCGTCCGCGGGGCTCCTGGACCTTCCCACTTCTCTTTACCTGGTTTTCGGGACCAACATTGGAACGTGCATTACCGGAATTCTCGCCAGTATCGGCGGCAATCTGTCGAGCAAACGCCTGGCCTGGGGCAATACATTATTCAATATCTTCGGAACGTTCATCGCCGTGGCCATGGCTCCCCTTTACCTCAAATACGTTCCCATGCTGTCGGCGGATGTTGCGCGGCAGGTCGCAAATACGCACACGCTGTTCAATGTCATCAACACGATCGTTTTTCTTCCGATCGTTCCCCTCTTCGTGCGGGCGATGACCAAAATCATTCCGGGTGAAGATTACGTCAAAAAAGAAACGAAATACCTCGACCGGAATCTTCTGTCGGTTCCCCATCTGGCGATTAAAGCGATTATCAGCGAAATGATCGTCATGCTGGAAACCTGCGCGGATATGATGCACAAGGCCAGACAATGCACGGTGGCCTACGACCACAAGCTCCGCAACGAGGTCGCGCTCGATGAGGAATCCGTGGACGACATGCAAAAAAATATCACGGAGTATATCGTAGAGCTGACCCGCAATGAGCTGCCCGAGAAAAATTCCAGGCGCATCCCCGCCTTGTTGCACAGCGTCAATGATTTGGAGAAGGTCGGCGATTATTGCGAGGACATCGTGCTGCTTTCCCAGCGCGCTTACGAAAATGACCTTGCGTTTTCGGACGAGGCCGAAAGGGAACTCGATAAGCTGTTCGACAAGACCGATGCGCTGATGCGCCAGACAAAGAATGCGATGCAGTTTAATGACCAGAAGGCGGCAACGATCAGCCTGGCCATCGAGCATGAACTCGATGAGCTCATCAGCCAGTATAAGCTCAGTCACATCAAGAGGCTGGAAAACGCCGTCTGCATCAGCAACGCCGGACTGGTTTTCAATGATATTCTCACCAATATCGAACGGTTGAACAACCATCTTTGTAACATCACCAAAGGCATTTTGCATCTGGGCAAGAGATAGCGTGCCGGCGGGGACACCCTTACATAGGTAAGGCTGCAAAGAAAAACTCTTTTTGACCATTGCCGGGGAAAACCGAAAACACACATCATTCCGGACGGAGCGTGCATTACCGGAACAATCGGAGGCAAAACCATGGACAAGCCAATGACCTATAAAGGCTACTCGGCCAAGATTGAATACAGCGACAAAGAAGAATGTCTGATCGGCCGTATTTCCAACATCGAGCATTCCATAACGTTTCATGTTGATTCCGTGAAGGAAATTCGGCAAGCCTTTGAGAAAGCGGTTGACGCTTATCTTGAGGGTTGCGCCCAAAGAAATGAAGCGCCGGAAAAACCTTCCGACAACCGTACCGTGGTGCGCGTCAGCCCCGCGCTTCACAGCGTGCTGGCCCTGGTTGCCGGGCGCGAAAATAAAAGCGTCAACACATGGCTTGCCGAGGTCGTCAACAAAAAGCAGGACAAAAAGGATTAAAGGAAAAACGTATTTTGAAAATGGCTTCTATCGCTTCCGGCAGCAACGGCAACTGCTACTATGTTGAAAATGACGATGATGCCGTTTTGATCGACGCAGGCGTGAGCACAAAGCAGATCGTGGGGAGGATGGCCCGGCTCGGGCTTTCTTTGTCCAAATTGCGGGGTGTCTTCATCTCCCACGAGCATACCGATCATATCCGCGGCATTGACGTTTTTTCCCGAAAACATGCCGTGCCGGTCTTTATGACGCAAAAGACGCATGCGTCGTCAGGGTGTTTCATTAAAGACAACCCTGTCAGCTTTTTTTCCCCCGGCAAGCCGGTGCAGATGGGCAGCATCCGTGTCCATCCTTTTCTGAAATCGCATGATGCGATAGAACCCTGCGGTTTTTCAGTCTCTTCCGGAAGCAGTCGTGTTGCGGTGTTGACGGACGTCGGTTTGCACTGCGAAAACGTCATTGAGCATATTCGGAATGCAGACGCCCTGTTTTTAGAGTCCAACTACGACGACCAGATGCTCAAGACGGGACCCTACCCTGTCCATCTGAAAAAAAGGATCGCCTCCGATCGCGGCCATCTGTCCAACACCCAGGCCGGCATGATTACCCTCGAATATGCGACCACCCGGCTTAAACACGTCTTTCTGTCGCACCTTTCAGCCAACAACAACACGCCGGAACTGGCGCTCGCGACTTTCCGGCGGATTACAAACGAAAGAAGCGATCTGAAACTGGAGGTGAGAATTGCCTCCCGAGAAAAAGAAAGCCCGGTGGTTTGTCTATAGGGAGTCAAGGTAGGAGGATAAACAAATTTCCACTTACACATGATTGTAAATGAAGGAGAATGCATGAAAATCAAGGATAAAGTAGTGGTTGTCACCGGTGCGGCTTCCGGTATCGGCCGGGGATTGTGCCGTCGGTTTGCCGCCGAGAGTCCCAAGGGCATTGTGGTCTCCGATTATAACGCAGAAGGCGCGGCGAAGGTGGCCCACGAGATCGGCGGCCTGGCCGTAGCGGCGGATGTGGGCAAAGAGGCCGATATCAAAAAACTGGTGGACATCGCCACCCGCAAGTATGGCCCAATCGATCTGTTCTGTTCGAACGCGGGGATTCCGGCGCCGGGCGGCGCCGAGGCTCCGGATGAGATGTGGCGGCGCTCGTGGGAGATTCATGTCATGGCCCATGTCTATGCAGCCCGCGCCGTTTTGCCGTCCATGATCGAGCGCGGCGCGGGATACCTGCTCCAGACAGCCTCGGCCGGAGGATTGCTCACCACATTAGGTCAGGCCCCTTACGCCGTTTCCAAGCACGCCGCCGTGGCGTTTGCGGAATACTTATCGATCACCCATGCCCGCCAGGGCATTAAGGTCAGCTGCCTTTGTCCCTTCGGCGTCATATCCGGAATGCTTCCGGAAGATGCGGACGGTGTCGGAAAACTCATTTTGAAAACGGCCATAACGCCTGAAGCGTGCGCCGACTTTGTTGTGACGGCTCTGGATAAGGAGGATTTCTTTATTTTCCCCCATCCGGAAATTCTTGAATATTTCAAGGCCAGAGCCAATCACCATGAACGCTGGCTGCACCACATGCGCAAAGAGCAGGAACGTTATATCGGCTAAAAAAATACAGAAAGGAATAAACGATGATGAATCTATCACAGTTTTCGCTGGAAGGAAAAGTTGCCGTCGTCACCGGAGGAAGCCGGGGGATCGGCCGCGCCGCCGCTTTGGCGATGGCGGATGCCGGATCGCACGTCGTGGTGAGCAGCCGGAAAATCGCCGATCTCGAAGGGGTTGCCGCGGAAATATCGGCCAAAGGCGTAAAGGGAAGGGCCATTGCGGCCCACGTCGGCAAGATGGAAGATTCCAAAGCGCTGATTGATCAGGTCGTGAAGGAATTCGGACGCCTCGACATTCTCGTCAATAATGCCGGCACCAATCCCTATTTCGGAACGATGATGGACCAGGATGAAAAAACCTATGACATCACCATGAACGTCAACGTGAAAAGCATCTTCTTTCTGAGCCAGATGGCGGCAAAGATCATGAAGACGCAGGGCGGCGGATCGATCATCAACACCTCCTCCATCGGCGGAATCCGGGCAGGCGAGTTGGGCGTTTACTGCGCCACCAAGGCAGCCGTCATTATGCTGACCCAGGTCATGGCCAAGGAATGGGGGCAATACGGCATTCGGGTCAACGCCATTGCACCGGGCATCATCAAAACGCGCTTAAGCGAAGCTTTGTGGAAAAACCCGGAGGTCAACGCCAGGGCGGTGTCTCAGATCCCCATGATGCGCCTGGGCGAACCGGAGGAGCTGGCCGGCATCGTCGTATTTTTGGCCTCCAAGGCGGGAAGCTACGTCACCGGCGAAACAATTGTGATCGACGGCGGCCGCGTTCACGGTGAACCGGCCTGGCGGGAAAAGAAATAAAAAAGCGTAAGGCTGAAAAAGCAGTGAGGACGATGATGAGGGACAGCTGTCCCTCATCATCTCATACTCCCGGCAGGAGGTCTTGATGAATGCATTTATTGATCCGCCAAAGTCCATTCCATTTTACCTTAAAATCGGCATTTGGATTTCCAGAATAGTCAC
>JAQVQT010000149.1 GCA_028701435.1 Smithellaceae bacterium
TTTTTGCGCCAGGGCCGAGACGGAAACGGGATCGGGGAAACTTCGCAGCCCGGAGCATTCAATGAACCTGCCGTACCAGCCGGAAGCGGTCAGCCCCACCGCCGCGGCCGCGCCGATGATGCCGTCATGAGTGCCTCCGTGGCCGGAAAGATGAATCGATGTCGCCGCCCGAAGGGCTTCATTCTGGGTGACGATTTTCCGGGTGCATTTCAGACCGAAATCCTGAAGCGCGGAGATATTCGGGTGGTCCGAGCGTGCGAAACAAAGCCCCGGATCGCTTCCCGGCAGCGCCGCCAGCTCGATGTGTTCGATCGCGAGCGCAAGCAACCGATCGTCAAGCGCGGGATCCATGTTCTCAAGGATGACGCAGGCGGAGCTGTTATGGGATGTGTAGGGAATGGCGGGATCCACCAGAAGCTGCTGGCGCACGACTCCCAGGACCCTGCACGGAGCCGGGATCAGGCGTTCGAAGTTGCGGGCCAACTTTCCCGTTCCGGTGTCCGCTCCCAAAATGTCCGTATCGTCAAATCCAATGTAAACCGTCATTTGTTTATTTCCCTTCCCGGGCTGTCTTCGATAGTGGTTTTTCACTATAAGTTTGCCGCTGATTTGTGTCAACTCAATTCGAAGCATCCAGGAAATCATGGATGGCCGTCCGCGACTTTTTAACTCTTTGACTAAAGGTCATCAACTTCTTCACCCCCTGGGGTAAAAATTGCATTGCTACGATCTGACAGGACTTTTTTATTATGTCAAATATGACACAAATAGATGAAATGACTCGTATTTTTGCGTTGACAATGACTCGTATTCCATATATAGAATTTCCCCGTGAAATTATAGTTTTTCGGGTAGCAGGCGCTGGCCCTTGCCCCATGTTTATCCTGGAGACCAAATTTCCCCGCTCAAACGACTTTAAATTTGTTAAACAAGGGAGCGGGAAATAAATAAGACACCTAAATTCTTTAGGAAAGGAGAAAGAATTCATGAACGTCAGCAGAAGAGGTTTCTTGAAACTCTCCGGCGCTGTCGCCGCGGTGAGCGGTTTGGGGATCAGCCTCTCGCCAACCGCCGCGCACGCAAAGGAATTGAAGATCAAGTACGCCAAAGAAACCACCACCATTTGTCCTTACTGTTCCGTGGGATGCAGCATCATTGTGTCCGTGCGCGACGGCAAGGTGATCAACACAGAAGGAGATCCCGACAGCCCCATCAACAAAGGGTCTCTGTGCAGCAAGGGTGGTTCGATTTACCAGATGGCCGTTAATGAAAACCGTTTGGGCAAGCCGCTTTACCGCGCTCCGTTCGCCACGGAATGGAAGGAAGTCGAGTGGGAATGGGCTTTTGAGAAGATCGCTCAAAACGTGAAGAAAAGCCGCGACGCCAGCTTCAAAAAAACCAACGCAAAAGGTCAACTCGTCAACCGCACGGAAGGCATCGCCTCCGTCGGTTCCGCGGCGATGGACCTGGAAGAATGCTTTACGTATCAAAAATTCTTGAGGGGGTTGGGCCTGGTTTACATCGAACATCAGGCCCGTATCTGACACAGCCCAACTGTACCGGCTCTGGCAGAGTCGTTCGGACGCGGCGCAATGACCAATCACTGGGTCGATTTTAAAAACAGTGATGTGATTTTGATCATGGGAAGCAATCCCGCTTCCAACCATCCCGTTTCCTGGAAATGGATACAGCATGCCGTCGATAATCGCGGCGCAAAGATTATTTGCGTGGATCCGCGCTTTACCCAATCCGCCTCCAAGGCGCATCTCTACGCGCCTCTTCGTTCGGGAACGGACATCGCTTTTTTAGGCGGCATGATCAAGTACATTCTCGAGAACAAATTGTATTTTGAAGAGTATATAAAACATTACACCAACGCGACCTTCCTGGTGAATCCGGCCTTCAAAATGCCCGGTCAGAATAAGGGTGTTTTTTCGGGCTTTACCAACGGGAAATATGAAAAGGACACCTGGTCTTATCAGACGGGCGGAGACGGCGTGATTCTGAAAGACAAAAGTCTGCAGCATCCCAACTGCGTCTTCCAGCTTTTGAAGAAGCATTATTCGCGCTACACGCCGGAACTTGTCAGCAAGATCACGGGGACGCCGGTCGATAAACTCATTGAAGTGTATAAGCTTTACAGCTCAACCGGAAAGCCGAACAGAGCGGGCGTGGATCTCTATGCCATGGGCTGGACACAGCATACGGTCGGCGTGCAGAATATCCGAACCATGGCGATCATCCAGATGCTGCTGGGCAACATCGGCATCGCGGGCGGCGGCGTTGCGGCCATGAGAGGGGAATCCAACGTTCAGGGCTCCACCGATCACGCGCTTCTGTTCCACATCTGGCCCGGATATCTGGGGGCCCCCACGGCATCGCTTCCGACTCTCAGCGTATACAATGAAAAGCGTACGCCGAAAACCAAAGAGGCGAATTCCCTCAACTGGTGGAAGAACTTCCCAAAATATTCGGCGAGCCTGCTTCGGTCATTCTATGGCATGAATATGTCGGTTGACGAGGCGTACCGGATTCTTCCCAAGCTCGATGACGGCGTGAATTATTCCTGGTTGACCATTTTTGACCAGATGTACAAGGAAAAGTTCACGGGCTTTTTCGCCTGGGGCATGAACCCGGCCTGTTCCGGCGCTCATTCCAATAAAGTCCGCCAAGCCATGGCTAAAGTGGACTGGATGGTAAACGTCAATCTGTTCGACAACGAAACAGGATCGTTCTGGCGCGGCCCCGGCATGGATCCGACCAAGATCAAGACGGAAGTCTTTATGCTGCCCTGCGCGGCGTCCATTGAAAAGGAAGGCAGCATTGCCAACTCCGGCCGGCTGCAGCAATGGCGCTACAAGGCCGTCAATCCTCCGGGAGAAGCGCTGCCGGACGGCGACATTATGAGTGAAATCTTCTTCAAAGTGAAGGAACTCTACGAAAAGAATGGCGGTGCGAATAAAGAAGCCATTACACAATTAACCTGGCCCTACGGAAAAATGGTGGGCAAGCATTTCCACTACGATCCCCGCAAAGTGGCCGCTGAAATCAACGGCTTCTTCCTGACGGACAAGAAAGTGGAAAATCCGACCAAAAAGGGCGAGTTCAAGGAGTTCAAGAAGGGCGATCTGGTGCCGACGTTTGCCTGGCTGCAGGCTGATGGTTCCACGTCATCCGGCTGCTGGATTTACTGCGGTTCCGTGAGCGACAAAGGCATCCTGCCCATGCGCCGGGATACGGCTGATCCGACCGGTCTGGGACTGACCCCTGGATGGGCCTGGTCGTGGCCGGTCAACCGCCGCATCATTTACAACGGCGCTTCTGTCGATCCACAAGGCAATCCTTGGGATCCGTCCCGCGCGGTCATTAAATGGAACGGCGAAAAATGGACGGGCGATGTTCCGGATGGAGCGGGAAATCCAGGTTCCGGACGACCGCCGTTCATCATGAAACCGGACGGTGTGGCCAGTATTTATGGTCCTGGCCTGGCCGACGGTCCGTTCCCCGAGCACTATGAACCACTGGAATGCCCGGTGGAAAAGAACCTGATGTCTCCGCAGAAGAACAACCCGGCGATCAAGCGGTTTGATAAACCCGGTGTGGGTTCCGACCTCGATGTGTATTCTAACGTAGGAAGCTGCGATCCGCGCTTCCCGTTTATCTGTTCGACCTACCGTGTCAGCGAACACTGGCAGACGGGCGTGCTCACCCGCTGGTGTCCATGGCTGGCGGAGATGCAGCCCGGCATGTTCGTGGAAATCGGCACGGAGCTGGCCAAAGAGAAAGGCATTAAAAACGGCGACCGCTGCATTGTCAGTTCGGCGCGCGGCGAAGTGGAATGCTCGGCCATCGTGACCCCTCGTTTCAAACCGTTCAACATTGACGGCAACATGATCCATGAAATCGGCATCCCCTGGCACTTTGGCTGGATTACCACCAAGGACCGGACTTACAGCCCCGGCGATAAGAAAGCCGAGGTCTTTACGCATGGCGACTCCGCCAACCTGCTGGTTCCGACCATCGGCGACGCCAATACCATGATTCCGGAGAGCAAAGCCTTCATGGCGAACGTTGTGAAGAAGGGGGTGAAGTAAGATGACCGAGAAAATTAAATTATACGACGATTCGAAATGTACCGCCTGCCGCGGCTGTCAGCTCGCCTGCAAACAGTGGAACGCGCTTGCGGCCTCGCAGACGGAAAACCGGGGCACTTACCAGAACCCGCCCGCGCTGAATCCCAACACGTTCATGTTGATCCATTTCCAAGACTACGTGGACAAGGAAGGCAACGTCAAGTGGCTTTTCCGCAAGGAAGCCTGCATGCACTGCACCGACGCGGCCTGCGTGACGGTCTGTCCCAGCGGCGCGCTGCACTACAACAAAGCCACGGGAACCGTGGGGCTGGACCACGACAAGTGCATCGGCTGCAAGGAATGCGTGGCGGCCTGCCCGTTTGAAATTCCGCGCTGGGATGCGGCAACGGACAAGGTTTACAAATGCGACATGTGCGAAAGCCGGATCACCAATAATCTGGAACCGGCCTGCGTGAAAGCCTGTCCCACGGGCGCTCTGTCCTGGGGTCCGAAGGAGAAGATGCTGAAAACCGCCGCGAAGCGCGTCGAACAGTTGGGCGGTGATGCCGCGACTTACGGCGACCAGTACGTCAAGGGCACGCACTTCATGTACGTGCTCAAAGAAAAACCGGTCGTTTATGCCGATATTCACAAAGATCCAAGCGTGCCATTGTCCGTCACCCTCTGGAAGGGCTGGTTAAAGCCCCTGAGCCTATTGGCGGCGGGCGGTGTATTGGGCGGAGCCTTCCTGCATTACATGATCCACGGGCCGAAAACGCCGCATGAGGATGTGAACGGGCAGGACGGCGGGAACACGGAAGGAGGGAAATAGCCATGAAAAAAGGATACGTACAGGT
>JAQVQT010000150.1 GCA_028701435.1 Smithellaceae bacterium
TGAAATGACGCCCGGTCGTGACAAATGGTATCATGAAGAAATGGCCAAAGCCTCCGCCCAGTGCGAACCCGAATGGATGGATGCCGAAGATCCTCTGTTCATCCTCTATACTTCAGGTTCAACCGGACAGCCCAAGGGCGTCATGCACACCACGGGCGGCTACCTGGTTTACGGTTCCTACACCCATAAGATTGTTTTCGATTATCACGACGGCGATATGTACTGGTGCACCGCCGACCTGGGCTGGGTCACGGGCCACACGTACATTCTTTACGGGCCGCTTTGCAACGGCGCCACCTCCGTCATGTTTGAAGGCGTTCCCAACTACCCGACCTACAGCCGTTTCTGGCAGGTGGTTGAAAAATACAAAGTCAACATTTTCTACACCGCGCCGACCGCCATCCGCGCCATCGCCAAAGAAGGCGACGAATTTGTGAAGAAGTGCGACATTTCCAGTCTGCAGACGCTGGGCACCGTCGGCGAACCGATCAACCCCGAAGCCTGGAACTGGTATTTCAATCTGATCGGCCGCGGCGAATGCCCGATCGTGGACACCTGGTGGCAGACCGAAACCGGCGGCATCCTGATTACTCCGCTGCCCGGCGCCGTGGAAATCAAACCCGGCATGGCCACGCTGCCCTTCTTCGGCGTCCAGCCCGTGCTGGTCGATGACGAAGGCAAGGAATTCACCGACACCGTTGCCTCGGGCGCGCTGTGCATCAAAGTTCCCTGGCCCGGCATCATGAGGGGCGTTTACGGCGATCCCAAGCGCTTCCAGGAAACCTACTTTGAACAGTTCCCCGGCTACTACGTGACCGGCGACGGCTGCCGCCGCGACAAAGACGGCTACTATCAGATCACCGGCCGCATCGACGACGTCATCAACGTATCCGGCCACCGAATGGGCACCGCCGAAGTGGAAAGCGCGCTGGTCGCCCACAAGGCCGTCGCGGAAGCCGCCGTGGTCGGCATGCCGCACGACATCAAAGGCCAGGGCATTTACGCGTATGTTACGCTGAAAACCGGCGTCGAAAAGTCCGACGCTCTGAAGAAAGAATTGGTCGCTCATGTCCGCACCGTCATCGGTCCGATCGCGACGCCCGACAAGATTCAGTGGGCCGACGGTCTGCCCAAGACCCGCAGCGGCAAGATCATGAGAAGAATTTTGAAGAAGGTCGCCGCCAACGACCTGGGCAACCTCGGAGACACCAGCACGCTGGCCGATCCGTCGGTGGTTGACGACATCGTGAAAAATCGGTTGTAATAAAAATGCCCGGTTCTCTCGCGAGAGAATCGGGCATTTTTAAAAGATGAAAGTGGTAAGAAAATTTAAAGTGCACGCATCGCCAAATTCGAAGCGACGTGCAGGAGAAGGAGGTTTTTGACAGTGAATATTATTGCATGCGTGAAGCAAGTGCCCGACACCGAAGCACAGATTAAGGTTAAAGCTGACGGATCAGGCATCGAGGAAGGCCAGATCAAATGGGTCATGAATCCCTATGATGAATTTGGCGTGGAAGAAGCACTGAAACTGAAAGAGAAAAACGGCGGCGATGTCACGATCGTCTGCGTCGGTCCGGCCCGCGCGATGGAAACCATCCGCACCGCTCTGGCCATGGGCGCCGACAAGGGCGTGCACATCTGTGATCCGGCCTTTGACAACGCGGACGCGTTTGTCACGGCCAACGCCCTGGCGGCCGTCATCAAAACCCTGCCGCACGACATTATTTTCTGCGGACAGCGCGCCATTGACGACGACTCCGGACAGGTCGGCTCCATGCTGGCGGAAGCCCTGGGGCTGCCCCAGTTGACGCTGGTCACCAAGCTCGAATTTGCCGGCTCCTCGGTCAAAGTCATTCGCCCGATTGAAGGCGCTCAGCTGTCGATTGAAACGGCGCTGCCTGCCGTTGTGACCTGCCAGAAGGGCCTCAACGAACCGCGGTATGCATCGCTGCCCGGCATCATGAAAGCGAAGAAGAAACCGGTTGACGTGAAAAACGCCGCCGCCGTTGGCATCGCCACCGACGCAAAAGCCAAAGTAGCCAAAACCGTTCCACCTCCGGCCAGACCTCCCGGAAAGATTATCTGTGGAGATGAGCCCGCGCAGAAAGCGGCGGAGCTGGGCAAGTTACTCAGAGAAGAAGCAAAAGCTATTTAATTAGAAAGCGGAGGAATTGAAAAATGGCAAAAGGAGTTATGATCGTAGCAGAACAGCGGGACGGCGCTCTCAGAAAGATCAGCTTTGAGCTGGCCTCAACGGCCCGCAAGCTGGCCGACCAGAGCGGCGACGAAGTCAGCGCCATTCTGCTTGGAGCAGGAATAGAAGGGTTGGCCGCCGAACTGGGCAAGTACGGCGTCGATAAAGTTTTTGTTGGCGACAATGCCGCGCTGGAACCCTATGTAACGGAAGCGCACGCGGCGGTAACCGCCCAAATCGTCAAGGACAACGATCCGGCGATCGTTCTGTTCGGCGCGTCGGTTCAGGGCAAGGATCTTTCCGGCCGCGTGGCCGCAAAACTGGCCGGCGGTCTGGCGACGGACTGCACGGACGTAAAGCTTGACGGAGGCAATCTGGTGGCCATCCGCCCGATGTACGCCGGCAAGTGCTTCGGCGAAGTGGTATTCAACAGCGCTCCGGCCATGGCATCGCTTCGTCCCAATGTGTTCCCGGCGGCGGAAAACGCCAAAGCCGGCGCCGTGACCAAGGTCGATGTCGCCGTGGATGCTCCCAAGAGCAAAGTGCTGGAAGTGCAGAAAGACACGAGCGGCAAGGTCGATTTGACGGAAGCCAACGTGATTGTCTCCGGCGGCCGCGGCATGAAAGGCCCCGAAGGCTACGCGATTCTGGAAGAGCTGGCCGATGTGCTCAAAGGCACGGTCGGCGCGTCCCGCGCTGCGGTGGACGCCGGCTGGCGTCCGCAGAAGGATCAGGTCGGACAGACCGGCAAGGTCGTTTCCCCGAATCTGTACATCGCCTGCGGCATTTCCGGCGCGATTCAGCATCTGGCCGGCATGAGCTCGTCCAAGTGCATCGTTGCCATCAATAAGGACGCCGAGGCTCCCATTTTCACGAAAGCGGACTATGGTGTGGTGGACGATCTGTTCAAAGTCGTTCCCGAGTTGACGGCCGTTTGCAAAAAACTGGTTGCTTAAAAAATCCGGCGAGCGTTCCCGTCCCGCACCGCGGGGCGGGAACCCCGCTTGAACTGTAAAAATTTCAAAGACGAGAATACGCCCTCACGTTTTTTGGAGGATCAATGAAAACACATGAATTTGGAATCGGAATGGAAGGCCGCGAGGTTTTCTGGAACATCCCCCTGCCGTCGTTCGAGATCATTCTTTTTGCCCTTACCGGCCTCGCGTTGGCCATCATGGCCTTCGGCATCTATCGCCGCTGGCTGATGTGGAAGGCCATGGGCAAGCCGGAGCTGCGCCTGGACGACATGCAGGAAAGAGTCAAAATGGTTCTCAAGGAAATCTTCCTGCAGAACAAGGTTTTAAAAGACCCGTACCCGGGCATCATGCACGCCCTGATCTTCTTCGGTTTTTTTGTTTTGATTTTCGGCGCCGCGTTTGATGCGGGACAGCATCACATCACCGAACCCCTCTTCGGCTGGACCTTCCTGAAAGGCAATTTTTATTTAGTCTTTTCCTTCCTGATGGATCTCTTCGGATTGTTCGTGCTGATCGGAGTGGTCATCGCGCTCGACCGCCGTTTCGTGCAGAAGCCGGACCGCCTGGGCTACAAGGGAGAAATGGACAACACCCCGGACGACGTGATCGTGCTTTTGCTCATCGGCGCCATCATCCTGACCGGATTTATCGTCGAAGCGCTGCGCATTCACGTGACCAATCCTCCCTGGGAATACTGGTCGTTTGTCGGCTGGCTGCTGGCCCACACCTTCACGGGCGTGGAGCTGGACACCGCCCGCACCCTGCATCAGGTTACCTGGTGGCTGCACGCCGTTCTGGGCCTGAGCTTTATCGCCTACATTCCCTATTCCAGACTGCTTCACATCATTACGACCCCGGCCAACCATTTCTTGAGTTCGCGCAAACCGACCGGCTACATTGAGCCGATCCGCGACTTTGAAAACGCCGAAGCGTTCGGCGTCGGCAAGCTGGAAGAGTTCACCTGGAAGCAGATTTTTGATTCCGACGCGTGCACGCGCTGCGGACGCTGCCAGGACGGCTGCCCGGCCTATCTGACCGGCAAGCCTCTGTCGCCCAAGAAAATGGTTCAGGATCTGAAAACCTTCTGGCTGGAGCAGTGCCCGGATCCTTTGATGGATAAGGTGTACCAGAAGCTCGGCCTCGCACCGGCCCCCGCGGCCGAAGGCGAAGCCGCCGCGGAAGCGCCGGCGGAAGAAGCGACAGGAAAAGCCATGGTCGGCGAAGTGATCGACCTGCACGAACTGTGGGCCTGCACCAACTGTATGTATTGTATGGAGCACTGCTCGGCGTCGATCGAGCATGTGCCGAAGATCATCGACATGCGCCGCTACAAGGTTCTGACGGAAGCGGATTTCTCCCCCGAGCTGCAGCTTAGCTGCCGCAACATGGAAAACAACTCCAACCCGTGGGGCGTGGGCGCGCATCTGCGCGGCGACTGGGCCAAGGAAATCGGCGTCAAGACGCTGGCCGAAGACCCCAATGTCGAATACCTGTTCTACGTGGGCTGCTCCGGTTCGTTTGACGACCGCGGCAAGAAGATTTCCATCGCGCTGGCCAAGGTTCTTCAGGAGGCCGGCGTCAGCTTCGGCATCCTCGGAACCGAAGAAGGCTGCTGCGGCGATTCCGCCATGCGCTGCGGCAACGAGTATCTCTTCCAGACGCTGGCGCAGGCCAACATCGACGTGATGAACGGCTACGGCGTGAAGAAGATCATCGCCATCTGCCCGCATGGCTA
>JAQVQT010000151.1 GCA_028701435.1 Smithellaceae bacterium
TTGCGGATGATTTCCTTGCAGAGCGCCAGATAATCCTCCGCACCGTGGCTTTTGGGAGCGTATTCAAAAATGGACAGACCAAAACTGGGGGCTTCCGCCACGGCGATGTTTTCGCGGATGACGTTTTTGAAAACCCTCTCGCCGAACCGCTCGCGCACCTTGTCCATGATGGCGTTGTTGAGCCGTTTGCGGGCATCGAAGCGCGTGGGAATGATCCGATACACGGGCCCATCCTTGTTCAATTTCTTTTTGACGTCCTCGATCAGGGTCAGAAGCCTGCTCATGCCCTTGAGCGCCAGAAATTCCATCTGGAGCGGGATAAATACCTCCCGGCAGGCGACGAGCGCGTTCACGGTCAGAAGCCCCGACGACGGCGGGCAGTCGATGATAATATACTGAACATCGGAAGGATCGGCCAAACGATTTTTCAGAATCATTTCCTTTTTGGGAAGCGCGGATAATTCCGTCTCCAGCCTTCCCAGATTCAGATTGGCGGGCAGCACTTTCATCCCTTTGATTTCCATAACCGCGCCGGCAAGCGGTGCGGTTCCATTCATAACCGAATAAATCGTGCCTTCCAGATTGTGGGCGTCCATTCCCAGAGAATAAGTGAGGTGCGCCTGCGGATCGAAATCGATCACCAGGACTTTTTTCTTAAGCAGGGTCAGACCGACGGCAACGTTGAGCGCGCAGGTCGTCTTGCCCACGCCTCCCTTCTGGTTGCAAAAAGCGATGATGTCAGGATTGGACATGATTCACCTTCCCTTGCGCCATCCCGCAGCCGGAGATTCTGCATCTCAGGCAAGCTTTGCCATGAAATCCTTGATCAGCAGGGTAATTTCCCGAGGTTTCTCCATCGGGATCAGATGACCGGCGTCCGCCACGGATCCGAACTCTCCCCGCGGCAGGAGCGAGACGGCCCGGTGGAGATCCACAAAATCAACGTTGGGGCTCTTCTCCCCTTCGAGCACAAGCACCGGACAGCCGATCTTTTCCAGAAGCGGCCAGGGATTGCAGCACCAGCCGCCCATGAACATGGCCGCTTCGCTCTCCGGCGAGCAGGCGAGCCGCATGTCGCCTTCCGGCATTTTTTCCATGCCGAAGCGCTTGTACAGATGCAGGATCTCTTCATCCCAGGTCGTAAAAAAGGAGCGGGATTTCAAATAGGCGTGCGCGTCTTCCTCGCTTTGCCAGTAGTTGAGGCGCTTGATCGACTTGGACGCCAGCGGATGGCCTTCGACGCTGGGGGTCAGGCTATAGAATTCCTCCGGCAGGAAAATCGGCTCGATCAGGAACAGGCCGCGAGGACGAACGCCGAAAAGGGAAGCGGCGATCGTCGATACCGTGGCGCCCATGGAATGGCCGACCTGCACGTGATTCTCAATCTTCTGCGCGCGGCAGAACGCGCCCAGGTCCTCGGCGATGATATTCCACTTCAGGCCGCCCTCATGCGGGTCGCAAGACCGGTAATTGCAGATGTAAGGCGCCCAGATGGAGTATTCAGGGCTGAACTCCTCAATGATCGGGTGCCAGAGCCAGGGCAGGAAACCGGTTGCATGGCAGAAGAGCATCTGCTTTTCGCCTCCCGGGTAATGCAGGTAGGGCAGTTCGGCGCCGCCCACGTCCTGAAGCTTCAATTCGGGGATATCTCTTTTCATCGGCAAAGTAATCCTTTTCCAGTGAACATTCCGCTCGCGGGGCGCGACCGGGCATGTTTTTTTAAAAGACGAATACGGCGGCGGCAACCACCGTCGTGAAATGATTATCCATGCATATTTTCGACTGGGTCACATTCAGCGTCCGGACGATCTTGCCGCTGATCTTGAAGATTTCCTTTTTTTCATCCCAGCTCTCATCCACGTTGAAATCGATCCCCAGCGTGGAGGCGAGCATGGCCGCGGCCAGGTCTTCTGCGTGGTCGCCGGTCTGTTTTTCCGTCATGCCGAAAGCGTGGTGTTCGCTGATGTACCCGTAGGAGGTTTTGTCGGCGGGGATGGCGCAGCCGACCGACGCGGCCAGAAGCCGCTTGGGCTCGTTAGAGCAGCAGCGGCTCATCACGCAGTAGGTAATGGCGCCCGGCGTCAGCGACTTGAGGCCCTGCGACTTGGGAATCATTCTGCAGCCGGGAGGAAAAATGCTGGACACCTGAACAAGATTGCATTTTTCAATGCCGGCATTGCGCAGGGCGCGCTCAAAGGAATGCAGCTCATCCTTGTGCGTGCCTACACCCTTGGTGAAAAAAATTTTTTTGGGAACGAAATCCTGCATCGATCTCTCCTTATGAATGGGATGTGGTGCCTCCGGGACGTGGATCAAACCCCCATGAAAATCATGGCCGTAATTTACACAAAATTTTCAAGAATGCAAAAGAAAATGATGGGGACGCCCGGGCCTGTTTATCTTGCTCGAAACGCAAAAAAAGACTATAGGGAACAACATCTTCCGTAAAGGATGTCCTCATGAGCAGAATATACGGACTGGCAGTGATTTTCTTTTTCATTTTATCCGGTTGCGTTTCCGCCCCCGACACCATTCGGGATGTTCGGGAGCTGCGCCAGGACCATGCTTTCTACCTGACGGACATTGACGGAAGGGCAGACCCGCTTCCCGCAGCCCTGCAGGCGCGGATGGACGAAGATTACAACGCCATTTTCTTCTCCGTCTGGCACCAGAGGCGTCCGTTTCATGCCCGGGAGGAAAGAGTCCGCCATGATTTTAAAAGATACGGCTTCAGGCCGGGCTACGGCGAGAATAAAAGGCTGCATCCCTCCTCGTGGCTGAAAAAATTACAGCAAAATGCGGCGCTGGACGACTACCCCAACGCGCTGATCCGCGGCATCACGACCCGAAACACGAATTTGCGGGAGCTGCCCACGAATTCGCCCCATTTCACGAGCGCAAACGGGGACAGCTCCGCTTGGCCATTCGACAATCTGCAGCGGTCGTCCGTACCCGCGGGCACGCCGGTTTATGTCTGCCACGTCAGCGCGGACAAAGCCTGGGCGCTGGTGGAGACCTCCTTTACCTACGGCTGGATGCCCGTGGAAGACTTTGCCCGGGTCAACGAAGACTTTGTAAAAACCTGGGAATCGGGGCGCTACGCGGTCATGCTGCGCGATTCCACGTCCATTCTGGACAAGAACGGCCGGTTCCTTGTGAAGGCGTCCGTTGGCCATTTTTTCCCTTTCACCGCGGCGGCGGACGGAAAGATTCAAATCTGTGTCGCGGCGGCGGATCAAAACCGGCAGGCGGTGATCCGGCAGGGTTTCATCCCGGCGGAAGCGGCCGCGGCAAAGCCGCTACGCTTCACCCCGGCCAACGCGGTCCGGATCGCCAACGAAATGATCGGCGAACCTTACGGCTGGGGCGGTCTTTACGGCAACCGCGACTGCTCGGCCATGACCCGTGATTTTTTCGCCGTCTTCGGCATCTGGCTGCCGCGGCACTCGGAAGACCAGGTGAAGGAAGCGGGCGCGTATATCGACCTGCGGGGCCTGTCGCCTGAAGAGAAGGAAAGAATCATCATGGAAAAAGGCGTCCCGTACCTGAGCCTGCTGTGGCGCAAGGGGCACGTGATGCTGTATATCGGAGCCGCGAACGGCCGGGCGCTCATCTTCCACAATATCTGGGGCATCCGGACGAAGGATTTGCAGGGGCGTGAAGGGCGAAAAATCATCGGACAGGCGGTGATCACCGGTCTGATGCCGGGCCGGGAGCTCGCCGATATGGATTCATCGGCCGGCTCTCTTTTGGACAACATCGCCGCCATGAACATCCTGTCCGCGGACGTCCGGGAGGCGGCGGCGCCATGAACAAATACAAAATCGTTCTCGAGTATGACGGCACCAACTACAGCGGCTGGCAGGCGCAGAAAAACGCCAGGAGCATCCAGGAAACACTGATCGCCGCTGCCCGGAAATTTCTGGGCGTACCGGTGGAATTGCAGGGAGCGGGACGCACCGACGCAGGCGTCCATGCACTGGCTCAGGTCGCCCATTTGGAATGCGATCGCAAGGTGAACGGCGACGCCCTGCGGATGGGAATCAATGATCTGTTGCCGGCGAGCATCAATATTCTGAGCGTGGAAAACGCCCACCCGCGGTTTCACGCCCGCCATTCGGCCGTGGCCCGCAGCTACCTGTATCTGATCGCGACCCGGCGCACCGCCTTCGGCAAAAAATATGTCTGGTGGATCAAAGACAGCCTTCACATCGGCAAAATGCGGCAGGCGCTGAAGGTTTTTGAAGGCTTTCACGATTTCTCCTCCTTCGCCGACAAAAGAATGGAAAAGGGCGCTTCCACCACCGTGCAGTTGGAATCCGCGCGGATGGAAGAATTCGGACAAATTATTGCGGTGCGCCTGGTTGGCTCTCACTTTCTGTGGAAAATGGTGCGGCGCATCGTAGGCATGACGGTTGAGGCCGGGCGCGGCCGGTCAACAGCGGAAGACCTTGCCGGAATGCTTCGGGCTTTTTCCGACGTTCCCGCCCGTTATACGGCTCCTCCTTCGGGGCTTTTTCTGGAAAAAGTTTTATATGAAGGCGACCGGCTGCCGGATATTCAGCCGCCGGTTCATCTGCTGTAAACCCCGGCCCCGCCCAAACGGTCCTGAATCCATATTTTCAAAGAAAAACATTGACATACTGATGGAACTTTCCTATATTCCCGTCGCCGGGAAGACGCTTTCGATTGCGTCATACGCTTTTAAAAAGAGTCCCTGACCCGGCGGACGGACATCAGGATTGTTGCCTTTCCTGCTGAATCGATTCAACATCAGACACCCTTCAACCCAAGATACGTCAGGCAGCCCTATGCAAGAGGTTAAGAAAAAAGAACGGACACCGCTGGCCACCC
>JAQVQT010000152.1 GCA_028701435.1 Smithellaceae bacterium
ATCTTAGCGATCAATGGAATCTCCGGGGCTGAAAGGCTCCGGAGATTTTTCGCGAAATCGGGAGGTCCTCTTTTATCGGCCTTCCCTTCTTTGAATCAGATAAAGGAATGGATTATGGCAGAAAAATTTATCAGCGACCGGAATTTACGATTCCTGCTTTACGAAGTCAACGACGTGGAATCCCTCTTGAAATATCCCCGCTTTGCCGATCACAGCCGCGAAGTCTTCGATATGATTCTGGATACGGCGATGCGAATGGGCAAGGATCTCTTCAAGCCACTGTTCGAGGAAATGGACCGCCAGGCGCCTGAATATGTGAACGGTGAAGTCAAGGTTCATCCCAAGGTTCGCGAGATCTTGCGCGCGGCGGGCGACGGCGGCTGGATCGCCTCCACCTTTCCCTACGATCTGGGCGGCCAGCAGCTTCCTTTCACGATCGGCGTGATGCTGCCGACGGCGATTTTCGGTGCAGCCAACTATTCCGCCGCCGTGTATCACGGTCTGACGCACGGCGCGGCGGGCCTGATTGCGTCGTACGGCACGCAGGATATGAAGGATACCTATCTGCCCAAGATGATCGCGGGCGAATGGCAGGGCACGATGGCACTCACCGAACCGCAGGCGGGTTCTTCACTGACCGATCTTACCACCACGGCGACGCCGACCGACCAGGGCTATTACAAAATCAAGGGCCAGAAGCTGTTCATCTCCGCCGGCGACCATGACGGAGCGGACAACGTCATCCATCTGGCGCTGGTCCGCCTTAAAGACGCTCCTGCCGGCATCAAGGGCATTTCGCTCTTCATTATTCCGAAGAAGCGCCTCAAAGCTGACGGATCGCTTGAGCCCAACGACGTCAACTGTGCGGGCATTTACCACAAACTCGGCTACCGGGGCTCCCCCATCACCCAGCTCGCTTTCGGTGAAAACGACGACTGCCGCGGCTGGCTGGTCGGCGAAGCCAACAAGGGTTTGGCCTACATGTTCCAGATGATGAACGGCGCCCGCATTGACGTGGGTCTGGCCGCGGCCGTGATTTCGTCCGCCGCCTACTACGCGTCGCTGGAATACGCAAAAGAAAGACCGCAGGGACGAAGGCTGACCTCCAAGGATCCGCTGTCACCGCAGATTCCGATCATTGAGCACGCGGATATCCGGCGCATGCTTCTGTTCCAGAAAGCCGTCGTGGAAGGGTCGCTGTCGCTCTTGTTCCAGTGCGGCATTTACGAGGATCTGGAGCATGTCACCGAAGGCGAGGAGCGTGAAAACTACAACCTGCTTCTGGAGCTCCTCACGCCGGTCGCGAAAACCTATCCGTCGGAAATGGGCATCCTGTCCTGCTCCGCGGGTCTGCAGATTCTGGGCGGCTACGGCTTCTGCGAGGAGTTTCCCCTCGAGCAGCTCTACCGAGACGTGCGCATTCACCCGATCCATGAGGGCACGACCGGCATTCAGGGCATGGACCTGCTCGGCCGCAAGATGATGATGAAAAAAGGCAAGGCCGCCCAATTGTATCTGGCGGAAGTTCGCAAGGCCATCAAGGACGCCCGGGGTGACGAGGAATTGAAGCCGTTTGCCGACAAGCTGACCGAAGCCGTCGCCCTCCTGGAAAAAGTAACGATGCATCAGTTCGGCGTGGCCGCCAAGGAAGGCCCGGAGATGTTTCTGGCCGACGCCACGGTCTATCTGGAATTCTTCGGCATCATTGCGATCGCCTGGCAGTGGCTGCGCCAGGCCGCGGTGGCCAAAAAGGCGCTGTCGGGCGGGCCCGGCGAAGCCGATATGAATTTCTACCAGGGCAAGCTTGCCGCGTTTCGCTACTTCTTCGGCTACGAACTGCCCAAAATCCAGGGCTTGTCCGACCGCCTGCTGAACAGCGACGGCCTGACCGTGAAGATGAAAAACGATTATTTCGAAGATTAAGAGACTATCTGCAATTCAGGAATCAGGCAGGCCGCAAGTCGGGCCTGCCTGATTTTTTTTGAGCTTGGCACAGGAAAAACGCGCCGTGCCGGCTTAGGTCATCCAGTGAGGCCGCCTGGCCGTCCAATTCGTTACCGTTTCCATAAGCCAGGATTCGATTTCCGAAACCATGTAGAACGTCGGCGCAAGAAGATTGGCGCCGGGCGGTATTCTGCCTTCCGCTGCGGCCATTTTGGCCAAAGGTGTATGAGGGTAAATGCGGATTCCCCGGGACACCTTCACGGAATCCAGCGGAAGCAAATCGGCGAAGGCAAGACTCTCCCGCACCGATTCCCGGGTTTCACCGGGTCCGCCCAGCATCAGAAAGCCCATTTGCCGGATGGCGTATTTGGCCAGAAGATGTGATGCTTTCCGGACCTGTTCGGGGTTGAACTGCTTGTTCATGTTTTTGAGGATCCGCTCACAGCCGCTTTCAAAGCCGAGGCTGACTTCCCGGCAACCCGCCCCGGCCATGAGGACGACCAGTTCTTCGTCAACCTTTCCCGGGTAAAGAATGCAGCGCCAGGTGATCTTCAATCCCTGCCGGATGATGAGCCGGCAGATTTCTTTGGCGTAGGTCGGCGGCAGGTTGAAGGTATTATCGACAAAATAAAACCGGTCAAAGCCCGCCGCCGCAAAAGCGTTCATCTCTCGCAGCGCCGCTTCCGGAGAGCGTTTCCGGATGATTCGCCCTTCGATCGCGGCGGTTGAGCAATAGCTGCAATTCATGGGGCAGCCGCGCCTTGTCTGAAAAGGAATCCAAAGGTCGCCGTCGTAGGCGGATAAAAAGCGCTCGACGCCGGCAACGGGCAGCCGATCGAGATTGCGGACAAAAACGCGTTTGCCCTGCAGGCCGCGGCCTTTCAGATGCAGGCCGGGCGTTCCCGCAAGATCGGCGCGCCGCGTGAGCCTGTCCAGCAGTTCCGGAAAGGCCCCTTCGCCCTCGCCCTCGATGCCCATGTCCGCCTCCAGATAGTTGAGGACCGCGTCGGGAAAGATGCTGAAGCCGGCGCCGCCCAGAACAAGGACGGCGTCCGACACGCTTCGGCAGTAAAGAACGATGTTCCGGACCGCGTCGAGCAGAAATTTGGGGCCGGTCATGTTCTGGTCGTCGATATTTCTTACGGAAATGCCGATCACGTCAGGGCGAAAGGATTGCACCATGTCGCGGATGGGCAAACGCGAATCCGGCTGCGCCATCAGATCCAGCACCCGGACGTCGTGCCCCTTGTTTTGCGCGGCGGCAGCCACGTAGGCCAGACCCAGCGGCATGGGCAGGAGATTGATCTTTTCCGTATTGGCGGAAATGAAAAGGACGCGCATGTTTTCTCCGCGGCGAATGATGAACGGCGCCGGTCAGACGGTGGAGGCGCAAGACAACGGATAGGACATCGCTTCGTGGACGGGCGTATACGGCAGGTTCAGACTGTCCGCCACATTCTTATTGGCGCAGGTCCCCTCATAAATGTTGACGCCTTTGGAAAGCCCTTCATTGAACTCGCAGGCTTTTTCCAGCCCCGTTTCGGCGATCATCATTCCATAGGGAAGGGTGGTGTTCGCGAGAGCGACGGTGGAGGTTCGGGGGACCGCTCCGGGCATGTTTCCGACGCAGTAATGCACGATGCCGTCCACGATGAAGACGGGGTCGTCATGCGTGGTGAGTCGCGACGTTTCACAGCATCCTCCCTGGTCGATGGCGATATCGACAATTACGGCGCCCTGCTTCATGATTTTCAGATGATGGTGTCGGATCAGTTTGGGCGTGGTCGCCCCCGGAATCAAGACCGCCCCGATGACCAGATCAGCTTCCGCGAGGCTTCGGGCGATGTTTGTCTCCGAGCTGTAGAGCGTCGTGATGGAGGTGCCGAAGATATCGTCGAGGTACACCAGCCTCGTCAGGCTGATGTCCAGCAGCGTCACCTGCGCGCCCATGCCGACGGCCGCTTTGGCGGCGTAAGTCCCGGCAATCCCTCCGCCGACGATGACGACTTTTCCGCGTTCGACGCCCGGCACGCCGCCCAGCAGAATGCCCCGGCCGCCAAACGGACGTTCCAGGTACTTGGCGCCCTCCTGAATACTGAGCCGGCCCGCGATTTCGCTCATCGGGCGCAGGCAGGGTAGGCTTCCCGTTCGGCCTTCAATCGTCTCATAGGCGACCGCCTTCACGCCGGACGAAGACAGGGCGTCGGCCAGCCGCCGATTGGGGGCCAGGTGCAGATAGGTAAACAGGATCAGGCCGGGACGGAGATACGGATATTCTTCTTCCAGCGGTTCTTTGACTTTCACCATCATGTCGCATTTGGCCCACACGTCCGCGGCCGTCGGAAAAATCACCGCTCCGCACAAACGGTATTCGTCGTCGGAAAAACTGGCCATCTCTCCTGCTCCCGCTTGAACAAACACCTGGTGCCCCTTCTTGACGTAAGCCATGACGTTGTCCGGCGTCAATCCGACCCGGTATTCGTGGTTTTTCAATTCTCGAACGGTTCCTATTTTCATTTGTGTGCCTCTCGTGGTTCTCCGGATTTATTTGCATGGGTCTGTGGTCCCTGCCGCATGGACCGGCGCGGGGCTTAAGGGAGCGTCATGCGGGGCGGCGAATATAGTAAAAGCTGATTCGAATGTCAAGGATATCCGGCAGATTCAAACCTGAAGGGCGCAATGACCGTCCGGATTGAAAAACTCCGCCGCGGAGCCGGGGCGACGGAAATGGACCCGGCAGAAATTGCGCTTGACAGCCCGAAATAATTGGGTTAAACAGCCTGACCTTAAATAAATGGATGCAGGGGAGGAGAACCTTTTGGCAACACACAAATCAGCAGAAAAACGCGATCGTCAGGCCAAGGCCCGGCG
>JAQVQT010000153.1 GCA_028701435.1 Smithellaceae bacterium
CTGGCGGCCATTGAGGACCCGCAGAAGCGCGAAGAATTCTACGAATCACTGGTGGCGCAGCTCTACGAAATCGGCAAAGCCATCAACATGGCCGCGCACCTGGAAATCGACGCCGTCATCGATCCGGCGGACACCCGCCAGTGGATCATGAGGGGAATCAAATCCGCGGCCGCCCGGCAACCGGCGGATGCCTGTCATTCTTTTGTCGATCCCTGGTGATTTTACCGTCCCAGCTCTTCATAGAGCATCATCACCGTATTCACATATACTCGGCTGCGATTGTAATGCCAGATCGCCCTGCGTTTTTGTTCAACGGAGGCATCTTCCGCCCAGCCGAATTTTTTGAGATAGCGCCCCATACTGAACTTGGCATCCGTCATGTTCGAGGGGTCGGCCATGCCGTCTCCGTCGCCGTCCATTCCGAAGATCCAGAAGGACGAAGGAATAAACTGCGCCGGGCCCATCGCGCCGGCAAAAGATCCCGAAATGCTTAACGGATCGATCTCCAGATGATCGGCGATCTGAGCCAGATGATAAAGCTCCCGCACCGCCCACTTCGCTTTTCTTTTCGCCCGGGCGGCCGTCGCATCATCCCGAATCTGCGGATAGGCGTCCGCATAGCGGTTCTGGATTTCTTTCCAGTAGGCCGGATCCAGCACAAAGGCGAGGTTGGCGTAGGCGTTGACCACATTATACGGCATGGGATAGGTCCCCAGCCGTGATTCGATGATGAGAATCGCCGTAATAATCCTCGGCGACACGCCAAATCGCTGTTCAACGGCGGATAAAACAGCCTCGTTTTCTTTCATGAACTCCCTGCCCCGCTCAATCTGACGGGGATCAATCCGCATAACGTCAGGCTTTTGCACGGACCCTTTGGGTTTGGAATAAAAAAGATTTTTCAGAACAATATCCGGGCAGATGGATACGCGGTTGTCCTGCAGGATGCTGCTCACTCTGGCCGGCTCAAGCCCTTCAGCGACCAGCAGCTCCCCGACAAACGATCTTGGATCATCGCCGGCCATTGCCGGGGGCGAAAGCCAGATCAGAAAAAAAATAATAAAGACAAGACAAGGACCATGCCTTTTCACGCGTCCACCTCTTTCGTTTTTTCTTGCCATTGATGGTGCATTTTACCCTTTCGCCCCGATGAAACGCAAGCGAATTTCTTCTTGATATCAATATTTTAGCAATGTCCGCGGCATTCCGGAGAAAATATCGCCGGGCCGGCTGAATTGTATTGACAAAAAGGAGCATTTTGTCTATAAGTCCCAGTCTTAACGCTAACGAAGGATAAGGATATGTACGCAATCATAAAAACAGGAGCCAAACAACACAAAGTCAGCGAGGGCGATATATTATCGGTTGAAAAACTGCCCGGTGAAAAAGGGGCCGAAATTGTTTTTAATGAAGTTTTGATGGTATCGGACGAGGCCGATGTGAAAATCGGCAAGCCCTTCGTTGAAGGCGCCAAAGTCATCGGAGAAGTGGTCGCCCAGACCCAGGGCCCGAAGCTGATCATCGGCAAATACAAGAAGCGCAAGGGATTTCGCAAAAAAACCGGCCATCGTCAGGCATTGACCAGCATGAAAATCAAGAAGATTTCGATATAGGCGGAGGATATCATGGCACATAAAAAAGGTCAGGGAAGCTCCCGCAACGGTAGAGACTCCAATTCGCAGCGGCGCGGCGTCAAAGTGTACGGCGGCCAGAATATTCACGCGGGTTCCATTATCGTGCGGCAGGTGGGGACAAAAATTCATCCCGGCAACAACGTCGGCATCGGCAAGGATTTCACACTGTACTCGCTCATCAACGGCGTGGTCAAATATGAAAGGCTGGACAAGACCCGCAAAAAGGTCAGCGTCTATGCAGCGGCGTAAACCGGCCATTCCAACTCGGATTCAAAAGGCGCTTAGACCATAAGCGCCTTTTTTCTTTTCTTCCTGCGGGAAACGGTTTCAAACCGTTCCCCGCAAAAGGACTGCGGGGGATCTCCATATGAAGTTTGTTGACGAAGCCAAGATATTTGTCCGGGGCGGACATGGCGGCGCGGGCTGCGTGAGCTTCCGAAGGGAAAAGTTTGTCCCCAAAGGCGGTCCGGACGGCGGTGACGGCGGCAAGGGCGGCGACGTCATTTTCCGGGCGGCCCAAACGCATCATACCCTGCTGGATTTGAAATACCGGCAGCATCAAATCGCCAAAAACGGCGGGCACGGCTCGGGCAACAACCGCACCGGCCGCAGCGCGGAGAATCTTGAGGTCATCGTACCGCCCGGTACCCTGGTGAAGGACTTTGAAACCGGCGAGGTTCTCGCGGACCTGGCCGCGGCGGGACAGACCTTCGTTGCGGCCCGCGGCGGCATCGGCGGCAAGGGCAACGCCCACTTCAAGACCTCCACCCATCAAACGCCGCGCTTTGCACAGGAAGGCATGGAAGGAGAAGAGCGCGCACTGCTTCTGGAGCTGAAGCTGCTGGCGGACGTGGGGCTTGTGGGATTTCCCAACGCGGGCAAATCCACCTTCATTTCCCGTGTATCGGCAGCCCGGCCCAAAATCGCCGACTATCCTTTCACCACGCTCACGCCGCATCTGGGAGTGGTCAAATACAAGGACAGCCCGGCTTTTGTCGTCGCCGACATTCCCGGCCTGATCGCCGGGGCGCATGAAGGAGCGGGCATGGGCATCCAGTTTCTCCGGCATGTGGAACGCACCCGTGTGCTCGTTCATTTGATCGACATCTCTGAGGAAACACACACCGGCGCCTGGAAAAATTTCACCGCCATCAACCGCGAGCTGAAAAGCTACAATCCACAGTTGCTGGAGAAAGAGCAGCTTGTCTGCCTCAACAAAATCGATCTGCCCGCCGTGCGCGAAAAGGTCAAAAAAACCGTTGCGCAATTTTCCAAAAAAGGGATAATGTTGCATCCCTTTTCCGCCGCAACAGGCGAAGGATTACAGGATATTTTAGGAAAGATCGTGACCCTTTTAGACAACACGAAAAACCTTGAGCCATGAATAATATCCGCCTGGAAACGCTCGCATCCGTCAAAAAAATTCTCATCAAGGTCGGCTCCGCGGTGCTCACCGGCGCGGACGGACTGGATTTGAAAATCATCGAATCGCTCGTGCAGGAAATGTGCGACCTGACGCGGCGCGGCTTTTCCATCATCCTGGTCACGTCCGGGGCCATTGCTTCGGGCAAGCACCGACTGAACATCACCGGCAGGCTCAAAAGCATTCCGGAAAAACAGGCGGCGGCGGCCGTCGGCCAGGGCCGGCTCATGCGCATCTATTCCAAAGCGTTTGAGAAAAACAACCTCTACGTCGCGCAGATTCTGCTCACCATGTCGGATCTGACCGACCGGCAGCGTTATCTCAACATCCGCAACACGCTTTCCACGCTGATGGAATGGCACGTCACGCCGATTCTCAATGAAAACGATTCCGTCGCCGTCGATGAAATCAAATTCGGCGACAACGACAACCTCGCCGCCATGATCGCCAATATCGTCGAGGCCGACCTGTTTGTCAATCTGACGGCCACCGACGGGCTTTACGACTGCAATCCCGCCCAGTCCAAAAAAGCGAAACTGATTCCCCTGGTGTGCGAATTCACCGACGCCATCGAAGCGGCCGCCACGGAGGAAACCTCGGTCGTCGGCACGGGCGGCATGAAAAGCAAAATCGCCGCCGCCAAAAAAGTCACCTCCATCGGCATTCCCTGCATCATCGCGCCGGGAAAGAAAAAGAAAGTGTTGTCCGACATCATGGCGGGCCGGGAAATCGGCACGCTGTTTCTGCCGCAGACCGCGAGGCTGGCCAGCCGAAAGTATTGGATCGCCTTCACGCTGCGCCCCCGCGGACGCCTGATCCTCGACGACGGCGCCCGGAAAGCCCTGCTCGAAAAGGGCAGGAGCCTTTTGCCCTCGGGCATCACCGACGTCGAAGGAGAATTCGATCCGGGCGATCCCGTCGCCTGCGTGGACCGCGATGGAAACCTGCTGGCCAAGGGACTGGTTAATTACAGCGCCGGCGATGTCCGCCAAATCATCGGTTTGAAGACGTCGCAAATTTACTCCGTGCTGGGCCACAAAGACTATGACGAAGTGATTCACCGCGACAATCTGGTCGTCACCGGCGACGCCGGGAAAAGCAGGTGATGATCCGATCGGCGCCATACCTGCGCCCGTCCGGGCGCCATTCAAGGAGGGTAACATGATTCCATTGATTGTTCTGGTCGTCCTACTCGCCGCCGTCGCTTTTTATTTTGTCGGGGTTTACAATCAGCTGATCACGCTGCGCAATCTTTACCGGAACGCTTTCACACAGATCGACATCCAGCTCAAGCGCCGCTACGATCTGATTCCCAACCTGGTGGAGGCGGCCAAAGGCTACCTGGCGCACGAACGCGGCACGCTCGAAGCCGTCATAAAAGCGCGCAACTCCGCCGTGGACGCAAGCCGCGCCGCCGCCCAGTCCCCCGGCAGCGCCGCGGCCATGACGGGCTTAAGCCAGGCGGAAGGGGCGCTTGCCGGTGTTCTTTCCAGACTGCTGGCGGTCGTCGAATCCTATCCGGATTTGAAAGCCAACCAAACCATCGCCAATCTGATGGAAGAGCTGACCTCCACGGAAAACAAGATCGGCTTCGCCCGCCAGGCTTACAATGACGCCGTCACCGGCTACAACATCCAGCGGGAAAAATTCCCCCAGAACGTGATCGCGTCCACCTTTGATTTCAAGGCCGCCGCCCTCCTGGAAGTCACGGAAAAAGCCGAAGAGCGGGCGGCGCCCAAAGTTTCCTT
>JAQVQT010000013.1:0-8544 GCA_028701435.1 Smithellaceae bacterium
ATCTGATTTCCATTACGGACGGGCAGATTTATCTTTCGCCGGTGCTTTTCAGCAAGGGCATTCTGCCGGCGGTGGATGTCGGCAAGTCCGTTTCGCGCGTCGGCGGCAAGACGCAGCTTCCCGCGTATCGATCCGTGGCGGGTGATCTGCGTCTGTCCTATTCGCAGTTTGAAGAACTCGAATCCTTCTCCCGGTTCGGCACAAGGCTCGACGACGCCACGCGGCGGACGCTGGAGCGCGGCTGGCGCGTGCGCGAAATCTTGAAACAGGGCCAGTTCAAGCCGTTGCGGGCCTCCGAACAGATTGCCTCTCTTCTTTCCGTGACCGGGGGCGCCCTGGATCTGGTTCCGACGGAAAAGATCCGCGAAGTGGAGGCGCGTCTGCTGGAAACCGTCAACGAACAGCTTCCGGAATTGTGCGCGCGGATTGAAGAGGGAAAGAAAATAGATCTGGCGGACCGCGACAGCATCATGAACAAAATCAAACCGACGATCGCGCCGTTTGAAGAGATTGAGGAAGCCCATGCAAACAACTGAGTCGCTGAAAAGGAGAATGAAAAGCGCCGGGGACCTTTTATCCGTCGTCAAGACGATGAAAGCCCTGGCTGCCGTGAGCATCCGCCAGTACCAGCGGGCGGTCGATTCGCTGCGCGATTATAACCGCACGGTGGAGATGGGCCTCCAGATCGTTCTCAAGGAGCGCATGGGCGCGACAATGAAGCGGAAGAACGCTCCCATCAAACGCCTCGGCGTCATCGTGTTCGGATCCGACCAGGGGCTGTGCGGACAGCTCAATGAGCAGATTTCCGTTTTCGCGCTGGATCATATAAAAAGCACCGGCGTGAAAAAAGAAAACCGCAAAGTGCTTTCGGTCGGCGCGCGCGTGGCGGACTATGTGGAAGACGCCGGGCAGCCGGTGGATGAACTGCTTACGACCCCCGGGTCCACGGCGGGCATCACGCCGCTGGTGCAGGAAATCATCATGATTATCGATGAATGGCATTTTCGCGGCAACGTCGATCATTTCTATCTTTTTTATAATGAATACCTGACCGGAGCAACGTACCACCCCCACATGCTGCAGCTTCTGCCGGTGGATGCGGATTGGCTCAAACAGATCGCCAGGAAAAAATGGGAATCCAAGTCGCTGCCGATCTTCCGGATGGACGGCGACCGGATCTTTTCGTCGCTGATCCGCGAGTATCTGTTCGTGTCGCTCTACCGGGCTTTCGCCGAGTCGCTGGCCAGCGAGAACGCCAGCCGCCTGGCTTCCATGCAGAACGCCGAGAAAAACATTGAAGAGCAGTTGCAGGATCTGCACGTGCAGTTCCACCGCACCCGCCAGATGACGATTACCGAGGAGCTTCTTGATATTGTTGCCGGATTTGAGGCGCTGCAGGAAGAGGCATCATAACATCAAACGAGAAAGGGGGAGTGGCGCATGTCAACAGGATCGGACAAAAGGATTTGCGTGATCTGCGCGTGGCGCGAAAACTGCACCAAGCGGTATCGGGTGAAAACCAATGCCCTGTTCGATGTCAATTGCCCCGATTATACCCGGGATATCAAATTGCGGGATAAGGATGTCGACAAGCTGGTGGAAGATCAGGTCATGCGCTGGCAGAGGGACAAAAAGGAAAAGCCGGGGCATGTGATCACGCTGTCCAGTGAAACGGGGGCGGGCGGGGGATTCATTTCCCGTATTCTGGCCACGGAACTGAAAATGAACATTGTGGGAAGCGAATTGATCCACAAGGTCGCCGAAAGCGCGCATATGAGCGAAAAGGTGATCAAGTCCCTGGATGAAAAAAGCATATCGTTTTTCGACAGCCTGATCAGTTCCTTCTTTGAATCGCGGCATATCTGGCCCAATGAATACCTCCGGCATTTGTCGATGGTGATGCACACGAACGCGGAACACGGCAATATCATTATCATCGGCCGCGGCGGAAGCTTCATTTTGAAGGACAAGGCGTTTCGTGTGCGGATTATCGCGCCGGAAGAAGCGCGGGTGGAAAAAGTGATGCGGGATCGCCACATGTCCAAAGCGGAAGCGCTGGAGTATGTGCGCAAGTATGATGAATATCAGGTGGGCTTCATCAAAAATTACTTCAAGGAAGACATCAACGATCCGAAGCATTATGACATGATGGTCAATACGGATAAGGTCAGCATTGAAAGCGCGGCGGAGTCCATTAAGAAGGCGTTTCTGCTTCGGAAGTCCTTGCAGCAGGAATAGGAGGGTAACCGGTTCATGACCAGATCTGAGCGCGCTCTGCTGTTTTGTCTGGCGGAGGAAATCATTTTGCATCTGCGCAACCGGCTTGCCGAGATTGAAAATCTTCATCCCCGGGAGTCGGCTCTGGGCATTGCCACGTTTCAGGAGCGGCTGCGCAATATTGAGGAGCTGCTCGACGGCGCCAAGAAGGAGCACGAGCGGACCGCTTAGCCGACGTTGCTTTTGGGAGCTCCATTGGGCCTGGCGGCCAGATAAATGAAAAACGTAGTGCCCGCGCCGACCGTCGATTCCATGCTGATCAGCCCGTTGTGGTACTTGATGATGGAATCGCAGATGGCCAGCCCCAGGCCGATGCCGCCCCGCTCCTTCTTTTCTTTGGTCGTAAAATACGGATCGAAAATTTTGGAGAGGTTCTCCCGGGGGATGCCGACACCCCGGTCCCGAATGACAATCCGGACATAGTTGCCCTCGCCGAGCGTCCGGATGTTGGTGCCGGTCGTGGTGTTTTCCGCGATCACTTCCATGGGGCCGCCTTCGGGCATGGCCTCCTTCGCGTTGGTGACCATATTCTCGATTACCTGTTTGATTTGCAGGGCGTCCACTTCCACGGGCCAGAGGTCGGCGGCGATCACGGGAGCGCAGGTCACCTTCGACCCGGCCAGGGTTTTCTGGACGGTCTCGTGGATCAAATCGCCGATCCTTTCAATTTTCTTGACCGGGTAGCCGCCCTGGGCGAAGGTGATGAGCCGGTGGGCCAGCTCCTTGGCCTGCAGACCCGCGCGCTCCGCGACGGCCAGGCCGTTTTCCAGAATTTTGTCCTCTTCACTCGCGGAAATCTTCGCCAGAAAAACATTGCGCAGGATGGCTGTCAAGAGACTGTCAAAGTCCTTGGCGACGCCGTCGGCGAACGTTCCCAGGGATTCAAGCTTGGTCCGTTTGAGCAGTTCCTCCTCCGCCGTCTTCTGATCGGTGATGTCTTCCAGCGTTTCCATGGCGCCGAACGTTTTGCCGCTGGAATCGCGGATGCTCGTCGCGGTGATCCGGAACCATTTCCCCTTTTCCCCGAGATCCGGGAAAAACTCCGTCACTTCATAGGCATACTTCAGGATTTTGGACTTGGCGACTTTTCCGGCGTAAAGCGAGTAGGAGTGATCAATCTTTTTGCTGATGATGAGGTCCGCCATGCAGGACCGGGGTGAAGAATAAAACGCGCGCCATTGCTGGTCGGTGCCCAGGACTTCCTCGGCCCGGATGCCGGAGAGGCCCTCCAGCGCCCGGTTCCAGTAGAGGATTTTACGGTCGGTGGAGATGACAAAGGTGGGGATCGGCGAGCTTTGCAGAATGCTGCGGAGGATCTGCTGGTCATTGCGGCCCCGCCAGATCGCGTAGGCGAAACTGATAATGGCCGTCGCCGCCAGCAGCAAAACAAAAAGAAGAAAGTGAATCTCCATTCCAAGCTCCCGTATTTCCTGTCTTTCCGCTAAGGACGATCCGGCCGGCAGCATGCCCATCCGGTAAAAAGTCACGGCAACCCGTCAAAATTTGGCTGGAACTGAATAGCAAGGTTGCAATGAAATTGCAAGAATGGAAAATCCCCTCATGAAAAAAAGTTGCAAAGCGAAGAAATATCATGGAAAGGATAAAGTCACTTTTTGAAGGTGCGGCATGCAAAGCGTTTTGAGAAAGAAAAAAGTTCTGGTAGCCATGAGCGGCGGGGTGGATTCGTCCGTCGCGGCGCTGCTGCTTCGGGAGGCGGGCTATGAGGTTGCCGGAGCGACGATGCTGCTGGGTGTTCACCGGTCGGGGGACAAAGCCGGTCGTTTTACGGATGAATCCGTCGCCGACGCTCAAAGAGTGTGCGGTCAGCTCGGGATTTCCCACCGGATTTTTGACTTTGCCGGTCTGATGGAACGCAGGGTGATCGGCAAATTTATCCGTGAATATCAAAGCGGACGGACGCCGAATCCCTGTGTGGATTGCAACCGTCATCTGAAATTCGGCGCGCTCTTCGCGAAAGCCCGCGGCCTGGGCTTTGATTACCTGGCGACCGGCCATTACGCGAAGATCGAAAAGCGGGAAGAGCGCTGGGCGCTTATCAAACCCAGGGATGAGGCCAAGGATCAGACCTACTTTTTGTATTCGATTCCGGCTGGGGATTTGCCGTCGATTCTTTTTCCCCTGGGAGGCATGACCAAAACGGAGGTGCGGCAAAAAGCAAAGCAAGCCGCTCTGCAGGCGGCCCACAGGCAGGACAGCCAGGATATCTGTTTTGTGGCAACGGGCGATTACCGGAAATGGTTTGAAGACAGGCGCCTGCCGGTGGTCCCGGGTGACATTGTCAATGAAGCAGGCCGGGTTCTGGGAGCTCACCGGGGAATTGCTTTTTACACCATCGGACAGAGAAGCGGCCTGGGGATCAGCGCCAAGACGCCGCTGTACGTCCTGAGATTTGACCCGGCGAAAAATCAGGTCATTGTCGGCCACAGGGAGGAGCTTCTGTCGCCGGGCCTGCTGGCCGGCCGGCTGAATTGGTTTTGCGACCGGCTCCCCGAAGAGATGGAAGCAAAAATCCGCTATCGGAAAAAGCCGGCGCGCTGCCGCGTCGCCCGGGAAGGCGGCAGGATGAGGGTGGTTTTTGAACAGTCCCAGGAAGCGATTACACCGGGGCAGTCCGTCGTTTTTTACGCGGCGGATGAAGTATTGGGCGGCGGCATTATTGAAGAGGTTGTCCGCGGCTGATCCGCGCCCGATAAAGGATCATTTTAACGTTTATTTTTTGCCGAAAATATACTAAATGTTGCATCAATTTGAAAATGGAGCAAAAAAATGATGAAAAAATGCCGGGGTTTGCGGATGTTTGGGTTGGCCGTCTTTCTGCTGTTTCTCCCCTCTGCGGCATCCGCCCAGGCGTTGACCCTGGAGGAGAGCATTTCCATCGCGCTCAAAAACAGCCATATCCTGAACATTGCCAAAGAGGGGGTCAAAGGCGCCGAAGCGCAGAAGAAGGAGGCCCTGACCGGTTTTTTGCCGAAGTTCAGCACCACTTACAGTTACACGCGCCTCAATGAAGAGCCCAACTTTTACTTTCCGGGATTCCCGCTTGCCGGCATCCCCCCAGGTCGTATGGTTACCGGGACCATCGACAACTACAACTGGGGCATCGAAGCCCGTCAGCCGCTTTTTGCGGGCGGCGGAATTCTGGCCAACTACCAGGCTTTTAAAATCGCGGAGGATACGGCGCTGGTGGAGCAGACGGCCAAGTCTCTGGATGTCGTCCAGGATGTCAAGATCGCCTATTTCAATATTTTGCGCACGCAAAGGCTGACCCAGACGGCCCGGCAGCAGGTGGAAATGCTGGCCGCCCACTGCGATGTGGCCGAAAATTTTTACCGGGTCGGCCTGATTCCCAAAAACGACATGCTGCAAGCGGAAGTGGAGCTGGCCAACGGAAGGCAGACGCTGGTGAAGGCGGAAAACGGCGTCGAATCGACCAAGGCGCGGTTGAATACCATCCTGAAAAGGGACGTCTTAACCGCCGTCGAGGTGGTCGATATTCTCGATTATCAGCCCCTGCGGCAATCGTTTGAAGAATGCCTGACCATTGCCCGGCAGCGCCGTCCGGAGCTCAAAATGTCCGAACTCAGGATTGAACAGGCGGGCAAAATGGTTCGCGCGGCGCAAAGCGAATATTTCCCGGCGATCAGTCTGGTCGGTAATTACGGGCGGTTCGGCGATACGGCGTCGCTTTCCGGCACGCAGTACAAGGATACCGAAAGCTGGCAGGTGATGGCGGTGGCCAACTGGAATTTCTGGGAGTGGGGCAAAACTAAATACCGTGTGGACGCCGGCAAAGCCAGGGAAAACCAGGCGCTGGATCAGTCGCGGGAACTCAACGACCAGATCGCCCTGGAGATCAAGAACGCATTTCTGGTATTGCAGGAAGCGGAAAGCCAGATTGCCGTTTCGAAAAAAGTGATTGAACAGGCCGAAGAGAATTTCCGCATCGCCGAAGCCCGTTACAAAGAGCGGGTGGCGCGCTCCACGGAGGTGCTCGACGCGCAGACGCTCTTGACCCGCGCCAAGGCCGAATATGCCAATGCCCTGGCCGATTACAATATCGCTCACGCCCGCCTGCAAAGAGCCATGGGTGTCACCCATTGACAGGTAAACGTTTTCGGGCCGGAAAAGGATATTCACGAGTGAAGACATTACGGTCATGCATGATGATCTTGTTGGCGGTGTTTGTGATGAATGCCCCGGCGGGGTTCGCGCAGGAATACAGCCTGCGGGACCTGTATGCCGAAGCCGTAAAAAATTCCGAAAAGATAAAATATGCCGAGGAAAACCTCTACATCGCGCAGATGGGCCGAATGAAGGCCTGGGCGGTTCTGCTGCCCAAAGTGACGGCTTTCGGCTCCTACAACCGTTATTCCGAAGCGATCTTTACGGTCTCCGGCGCGGTGCTGCAGCCGAACGAGGGGGGCAACTGGGGCGTCCGCGCCGACGAGAGTTTTTCCCTGAGCATTCGCGAACTGGACGCGTTGAAGATCTCCGGCCAGTTGGTCACCAAAAGCGAGTTTGACCTGGAAAACACCAAATCGGATTTTATCCTTTCCGTCGCGACGGCCTATTATGACACGCTCAAAACAAAAAAAGCGCTCGAAATCGCCGCGGCCAACGTCGAGCGTCTGACGCAATACCGCTTTTTCGTCGAAAAACGGCTGAAGGTGGGCGAGGTGACCCGCACGGCCCTGCTGCGCGCCGACGGCGAGCTGTCGGGGGCGCAGTCCGATTATCTTCGGGCCACCAACGCTTTTCAGCTGGCCCGCGCGGCCCTGGTCCGCGTCACGGGAATCGAAGAAAACTTCCGGCTGAAGGAGGAAGCTCTTGACTTTTCCGGCGTCGATCCGTTCGATCGTCTGCGGCAGACCGCCTTTCAAATGAGGCCCGATCTGAAAAGCTACAATATGCAGATTCAGGTTGCCGAGCGGCAGGTGAAATATGCCAGGGGCGCTTTCTGGCCCTATGTCGGATTTTATGCCATTTACAACGGCGCGGACCAGAATCCCGCGGCGGCGAACCTGGTCCGGGAAAGCATGCTGGCCGGCGTGGCGCTCACGTTCCCCTTTTTTGAAGGGGGCCTGCGCGTGGCTGAGCTCAAAGAGGCAAAGTCCAAAGAGCGCCAGTCGCGACTGGCGTTTGATGATCTGAAGAAAAACGTAGAGATTGAGCTGCGCGGCGCCTGGCTGGATCTGGAAACCCAGAAAGGCACGTTGAAATTTCTGGAAGACCAACTGGTGTTTGCCCACGACAACTATAATGCCGTCCTGCGGCAGTATCAAAACGGCCTGGCGACCAGCCTGGACGTGATGGACGCCAACACTCTGCTGCTCACGTCCGAGCGCAACACGGTCGAGGCTTTATACGGCTATCAACTGGCTCATTTGAGAGTCAGAAAAGCAAGCGGCACGCTGCTTCAGTTTATTCAGGAAGGCTATTGACGCAGGCGACGGCGTTTCGGGAGGAGGGGGAACCATCTATGCGTTTTTTACAACATGAAAATTCCGGCCGGCAGGCGATAAAATCTTCGGCGGCGAGGCGTCTGCCGGCGTTTTTCCTGGCGGCGCTTGCGGTTTTTGTTCTCGCGTCCTGCCAGAAGGAAAACAAAGCGGAGCCGGAGCGCCTGGTGAATGTGCGTGTCCGGCCGGCCGAAACGAAAAGCGTCCGGCCCTACCTGGAGACCACGGGGACGCTGAAAGCCTTTGAAGAGGTCGTCATCAGCTCGGAGGTGGACGGCATTCTCAAGAGGATTCTGGTGGACGAGGGGTCCCTGGTTCATACGGGCCTGCTGCTGGCGGAGATCAACGAAACCGATTACCGGCTGGACTGGAGGCGGTCCGATGCCGCGCTGAAACAGGCCCGGGCCTCGCTGGACAACGCCCGGGCGGAATATCAAAGAAAGGAATCGCTGTACCGGGAGGAGCTCATCACCAAACAGCAGTTTGACGACGTATCGACGCGGGTCACCCTGGCGGAAGCCGAGCTGGAAAGAATCCGGGCGACGCTGGCGATTTCACAGGAGAAGCTGGCGCGGACAAAAATCTACTCGCCGCTGGCCGGCGCGGTCAAGGAAAAGAAGGTGTCCGCGGGCGATTACGTCCGCAACGGCGCGCCCCTTTTCCAGCTGATTAAAATCGATCCGCTGAAGCTCAGCTTTACCGTCCGCGAGAAAGAAGTCGCCGCGCTGAAGATCGGACAGGAAGTGGCTTTCAGCGTCGATGCCTTTCCCGGCCGGCGCTTTGCCGG
>JAQVQT010000013.1:8644-13978 GCA_028701435.1 Smithellaceae bacterium
GCGGTCAATACCATCAACGGCGTCAAAAGCATCACCTCCATCAGCTATGAAGGACGGGCGCGCACGACCATTGAATTCGTGCTGGAGAGAAACATCGATCTGGCCGTTCAGGATGTGCGCGAAAAAGTATCCACGATTCGCTCCAAGCTGCCGGACGACATCGATGAACCGAGAATCGCCAAGGTGGACCCCGACGCTTCGCCGATCCTGTTTTTGAATCTTTCCGGCAACCGTTCCGTGCGGGATCTTTCCACCTACGCGGACGAGATCTTAAAAGAGCAGCTGCAGCGCATCAACGGCGTCGGCGACGTGATCTTTTACGGGCTGCGCCTGCGACAGGTGCGCATCTGGCTGGACGCCGCCCGAATGAGAGCCTACGAGGTGTCTCCCCATGACATCGTCGCCGCGCTGAGGCGGGAAAACATTGAACTGCCGGGCGGACGCGTCGAAACCAAAACGCGCGAATACACCGTCCGGATCAAGGGGGAGTTTCCCCGCATCGCCGATTTCAACGACCTGATCATCAGCACCTACAAGGGGGCGCCGGTGCGGATACGCGACATCGGCCGCGCCGAGGACGGCATGGAGGAAAAACGCTCGCTGGCGCGCTTCAACCGCGTTCCCGCCGTGGGCATGGCTATTCAGAAGCAGTCGGGCACCAATACCGTCGAGGTGGCCAACCGGGTCAAAAAGGAAATCGAAAAAATCAACAAAACCCTGCCCCCGGGCATGAGAGTCAATACCGCCGTTGACCAGTCTCTGTTTATTGTCCGTTCGATCGAGGAAGTGCAGTTTCACCTGATTCTCGGCAGCCTGTTTGCCGTCCTGGCCGTTCTGCTGTTTCTCAAGAACGTGCGCACGACCCTGATCAGCGCGGTGGCGCTGCCGGTTTCCGTCATCTCCACCTTTGCACTGATCAACGCCTTTGGGTTTACCTTCAACAACATGACCATGCTGGCCCTGTCGCTCTCGGTGGGGCTTTTGATTGACGACGCGATCATTGTCATTGAAAACATTTACCGCCACGTGGAAGAAGGCATGGAGCCGCGCGAAGCGGCAACCTTTGGAACCTCCGAAATCGGGCTCGCGGTGATGGCGACCACCTTCGCGATCGTGGGCATTTTTCTGCCCGTCGCCTTTATGAAAGGGATTATCGGCCGGTTCTTCATCCAGTTTGCCCTGACGATCGTTTTTGCCGTGATGGTGTCGCTCTTGGTTTCCTTCACGCTGACGCCGATGATGGCCTCGATTTTTCTGAAGCCGCACCGCAAAAGTATGCCCAATCCCCTTGCCGCCGGTGCTTCCGGTGCCGGCCCGCCGGCGCGACCGTCCTTCTGGAAAAGGGTCGGCGACGTTCTGGAGCGCTACTACAAGAGGCTGGAGGACTTTTACCGACGCGTCCTGGTGTTTACGCTGGGCTGGCGCAAAACGGTGCTCGCGGGAACCCTGGTCATCTTTGTGATGAGCCTTGGCCTCACCGCGTTCATGGGCAAGGAATTTGTTCCGCCGGAAGATCAGGGTGTTTTCATCGTCCGCATGGAGGCGCCGATCGATTATTCCGTGGATCAGATTGAACGGTATCTGGGGCAAACGGAGCAGATGATGGCCGACATCCCGGAAGTGAAATCGGTCTATTACGTGCAGGGGTACGGAGGCTACCACAACCGCGCGCTGATGTTTCTCAATTTGAAGCCCAAAGCCCAGCGCAAAAGAAGCCAGGAGGATGTCAAAAAAATCGCCCGCGCCAAACTGCGCGCGATTCCCGGGCTGAAAGTCTCCGCGGAGGACATTTCCGTGGTGGGCGGAGGAATCCGGAATGTGCCGATCCAGTTCAGCATTCGCGGTCAGGATTTAAACGCGCTGCAGGAGTATGCCAGGCAGATCAGCGCGGAGTTCGCCAGGCTGCCGGGCATCACGGATGTGGACACGTCTCTGGAAGCCGGCAAACCGGAGTTTAAAATTTATGTGGACCGCGATCGGGCGGCGGATCTGGGTGTGGAGGTGGTCACGATTGCCGAGGCGATCAATATTCTGATCAGCGGCGAGATGGACATCGCCCGCTACAAGGATGAACTCAAGGGAAAACGATACGATATCCGGGTGCGGCTAAACCCGCAGGACCGGGAAAGCGCCTCTTCTCTGGGGCGCATTTATGTGCGCGCCCGCGACGGCAAGCTGGTGAGTCTTTCCAATGTTGTTCATCTGGAAGAGGGGGCGGGTCCAAGCGTCATCAACCGCGTGGACCGGCAGCGGGCCATTACCGTGTTTGCCTCCCTGGAAGGCAAACCGCTGGGACAGGCGAAGGCAGAGCTGGATGCGATCGCGGCAAAAATTCTGCCGCCGGATTACCTGCCCAAGTATCAGGGAATGGCCGACACCATGCAGGAATCCTTCACCTATCTGCTGTTCGCGCTGTTGTTGGGCGTCATCATGGCCTATATGATTCTGGCATCGCAGTTTGAAAGCTTTGTGCATCCCGTGACCGTGCTGCTGTCCATGCCGCTGTCCTTCATCGGCGCTTTCGGCGCCTTGTTTATCACCGGCAATACGCTGAATATTTTCAGCCTGATCGGCCTGATTCTGCTCATGGGCCTCGTCAAGAAGAATGCCATTCTGCTGGTGGATTATACCAATGTTCTGCGGGGCAGGGGGCTGTCGCGCCGGGAAGCGATTCTGCAGGCGGGGCCGGTCCGAATGCGGCCGATTCTCATGACCACCTTTGCCATGGTCTTCGGCATGCTGCCCATTGCCCTGGCGGTTGGGGAAGGCGCGGAAACAAGGTCTCCCATGGGCATTGCCGTGATTGGCGGACTGCTGACCTCCCTGGTGCTGACGTTGATCGTGGTTCCGGCCGCCTATGATATGTTTGACGACTGGCAGGAAAAATTCAGGAGCCGAAAAAGAAAGAACGAAAAACCATAAAAGACGGTTGTTTCGGGAGGAGGGTCCATGAAAATGTTTTTTGTCATTTACGCCGAGGCCATGGATGAGCGGGTCACGGACGCCTTCAAAAACGCCGGGTTCAGATCCTACACGAAAATGCACGGTGCGACCGGCGAAGGCGAGGAAAGCGAGCCGAAGCTGGGCACACACTACTGGCCGGGCAGGAACAATACGCTTTTGCTGGGCGTGCCGGACGAGGAGATTCAGAAGCTCGTCGATCTGGTCCGGAAGTTCAAAGCGGAAAATCCGCGGGCGGGATTAAGGGCGTTCACCTTTCCGTTGGAGGAATGCGTTTAAGGCCGGGGCGCTTCAGCGCTTTTTGATGGACGTTAATGCCTTTGCGGCGGCCGTTTTCACGTTTTCCGGGTAGCGGCTGATGCCCAGGAAGGATTTGGTCCCGACGATTCTGGAAAGGACGGGGATGGAGTTGGAAAGTCCGATGCTGCCGAGGGCGGCGCAGATCCTTTCCTGCAGAGTCGCCCGCAGGTCTTTGTCTTTGATCGGATTATTCTCCAGCAGGATGACCAGTGTCGGCTCCGCCTCGGCGCATTTTGCGCTGCCGAGCACGTCGATGATGTTGATCATGAATTTGTGCTCCACCTGCGGCAGGACGGAAAGGAGCAGCGCGCAGCGCTGGCTTTTCCCGGTGCGATTGATGCTTTTCAGGGCCTCCAGCCTCACCTTGATGTTTTCGTGGAGAAGCAGCGGCAGAAGCGCTTCGGCGCTGGACTCATCTCCGATGTGGCTCAGAATGTAGGCGATGTTCCGCAGATAAAACCAGGGCTGATCCTTGCCGAGCCGGTCGCGGACCGGCGGAACCGCCGGCCGGCCGGCGCTGATGATCAGCCGCATGATGCGAACGCGCTCATTGCTGTCCCGGTGCTCCCTGAGCAGGTCCAGCAAATGATTCAGGGCGTTGTCGCCGAGACGGATCAGCATTTCTCCCGCGTCGCGTTTTTTATCCGGTTCGCCGTCCTTGTAAATATTGAAAAGGATGGCGAGGCGCTCTTCGGAGGCGCAGGCGCTGATGAAGTCAACGGATATTTCGTGGATCGTGTCGTTCTTTTCCACCACGCCCGTCCGGATGTCGTTGAAAAAGCCCAGAATCGGAATGGCTGCGTGAAAGTCATCCTGCCAGATCAGATCATTCACGTAGTCCCTGAGAAACCCGCAGATTTTTTGATACGCGGGGGTTGCCAGCGTCTCCAGCTTGACCCAGTCCAGCAGTTTGCCGGCGATTCCCCCAAGGACGGCGTACTTTTCTTTTTCCGGCAGATTTTCAACGATTTCGATCAGAGCGCGCGCCGCCTGGTCCCGCACTTTGGCGTCTTCGGCAAACATGTTTCCCAGAAGACGGTTCATGATGGTTTCGAGGGTTGCCCGTTCCTTTTGAGCGGCCAGGGTTTGCACCGTCCGAGTGAGCGACGACATGACCGCCTGATCCAGGACGCCTTTTGCGCTGTCGCCCAGCAGCCTCTCGATCTTTTCCTGAATCTGCGGCAGGCTGACCGCCTCCGGAGCTTCATTGCCGCCGGATGCATCCGCATCCTTGGAGATTTCGGATGCCGCCGCTGCGGTGCCAGGAAGGAGTCTGTCGACCAGATGCCGCATCAGCGGGCCGCTTGCGGATTCTTCCCCGTGTTGAAGCAGAATTTCCGAGGCGACACCCGGTCCGATGCCGGCCGCGGCCAGGTCAATTTTTTCCTTGATTTTTTTCTGTGTGTCGGGATCCAACTGATCCGATACTTCATCCATCCGCTCCAGGAGGCCGGTCAGTTTTTCCGCGAACTGAACTGCGGGCAGAACATCTTTCTCGGCGGCCAGTTTGGAAAGGCTTTCTTCAAAGGACCGAAGCAACCACTCCGGGTTGTCCGTCAGTTCCAGAAGCTTCTGCCGGTCACCCTGCAATTCCGGGTGGGATTCGCCGAGATACTGCATGATCTGGTCGTCGGTCAGTTCCAGGCCGGCGACAATCTTTTGATTTTTCCCTTTGGCAACGAATATTTTTTCATCGAGGCGGATATGCGACAGATGATTCTTCAAGATGAGTTCCGGCAGGCCGCCCTCGTCCAGGATTTTTTCCGGGTCTTTTGCAAGGTAGGAAAGCAGTGTGAGTAATTCCCGCTTTTCCAACCCCCTGTGCAGCGAAAGGCTTTTGATGTTGAACTTCAGCAGAATTTCCAGCGTGGAGGCAACATACGATTTTTCATGATCTTTTTGTGTCAGCGGCTCGTCGCCGATAAGCAGGGTTCTTTCGGATTCCGACAGAACAAACGATGGATAGGTCTTGAAATAGTTCAGAAAAACCTGGTACAGGTTTTCCATTCCGTTCATAACGAGGGCGCTGCTGAGCGGATAGAAGCGCACATTCTTGATCACCGTATTCATGGC
>JAQVQT010000013.1:14078-18973 GCA_028701435.1 Smithellaceae bacterium
CTTACTTATCCACTTCAAACATTTTTTTCTCCGCGCCGCAAACCGGGCAGGTCCAGGAGTCGGGAATGTCTTCAAAGCGGGTGCCGGCGGCGATGCCGTTGTCGGGATCGCCCTCGGCGGGATCATAGACATAACCGCAGATGCTGCACACGTAACGGGCGGCGGCCTGAGGTTTGGGTTTGGCGGAAGCCGCGTCCGCATCAAACGTCGGAGCGGATTTGGGGGATTTGCCGCCCTTGACGTTCTGATAATAGGCGTATGTCATCGGCGTGCCTTCCCCCGTCAGGTCCGCTTCGACCACTTTGCCCAGGAAAATCGTGTGCGTTCCGCCGTCCAGTTCGCCTTCCACTTCGGCTTCGACGAATCCCAGGGAATAATCCAGAACAATGGGAACGCCGGTGGCGCCGATTCTGCTTTTGACGTCTTTTAACTTATCGACGTCTCGACCGCTTTTAAAGCCGAACAGTCCGATGAAGGTCATCGGCGCGGCCTCCGACAGGATGGAAACGACGAATTTTCCGCTTTCCCGTATCAGGGCGTGCGTGTAGTTTTCCTTATTGATGCAGATGGCCAGGGAGGCGGGTTTGGAGGTGACCTGGACAATGGAATTGGCGATCTGGCCGTTGAATTTACCGTCTTTGCCGGATGTGACAATATAGACGCCGTAGCTGATTTGGTGAAGGGCTGCTCTGTTCATGTTTTTTTCCTCTTTTCCGGATAAATTGATAATTTGTCCTTATAGCCGAATTTGCCTTTTCATGCCATGAAATTTCCGGGGTTAAAAATATATTGCAAAACTTTCCCGATTGCAGATATGATGCACCAGTTTTTTAATTAAGCTGCCTGGTTGAGACTGATTTTGAGGATTCTCAGAAAAACGGCCCTTTATTTTGCCCGTAAAGAATATTGCAGATCGGCGATTTTGGAAAGAGCCGATTTGTCGGCCATCAAGGAAAAACCGACGCCGAGGATTTTGGTCGGACTGGGCATGATCGCGTTCAGTTATGTCATCGGGCTGCCGGCGGTGGTGGCCATGGGCATCATCGCGGTCTGGATCAGGGAGCCGCTGGTGCTGGTCATCGGAGGACCGCTGATATATGCCGTTTCCACCATAGTGTTCATTATCGGAATCGAGATGGCGGGGAAAAAATATTTCCGGGTGTTTTCCCGCTGGTTAACCAGGGTTGTGCTGGAAAAGATTCTGGGGAAGGATCTCCCGTCGCTTACCGGGACGGATTCGGACAACTGCCCGGGAGGTTGAAGCGATTGAGGCGCAAAGCTCCGGCGGCGGGGGGAGGCTCATCCGATCCCTTCGAGGCGGATTGGGGATGCCCGGCGGGCTGCCGGAAGAAGTTTTCATTAATCGATTGAGGTGAAGCATGAGTACGGTAGAAGAAACCATCAAAGAACTGAAAGGTAAAATCATTGCAACGCTGGGATTGCTGGATGTGACCCCTGACGATATGAAGGACGATGATCCGCTGGTCGGCGGCGAGACGGGCATTGATTCCATCGATGTGCTGGAGCTGGTGATGATGATTGAAAAGGATTACGGCGTTAAAATTGACAGCAAAGAGCTGGGCGCCAAAGTATTTGCTTCGGTCCGCACGCTGGCAACCTTCATTCTGCAGGCCAGGGCATCCAGGGCTTGATTCCCACCGGGGCTGAAAACGGTCCTTATTTCCCGACGATCAAGAGCAGAATGTTTTCATGAAGAAAGTATTGCTGATTTCCGCCAACAGGATGAGAAAGCCCTATCCGGTTTATCCGCTGGGGCTTGACTACGTGGCGGGCGCCCTGCAGCCCCGTTATCAAACGAACATTCTGGATATGAATTATTGTCCGTCGCTCGATGCGCTGGGGGAGCAGGTTCGGGAGTATGCGCCTGACTATGTCGGCCTTTCGATCCGCAATATCGACAACACGGACTCAATGCACAGCCAGGGATTCCTTTCCGATTATATCGACATGGTCGGCCAAATCCGTCAGCATTCCAAAGCTCCGCTCATTCTGGGCGGGAGCGGCTACACGGTGTTTCCCCTTGAATTTTTCCGGGCGCTGGGCGCGGATTTCGGCATCGCCGGAGAGGGGGAGAGGCTCTCTGTGTTGCTCGATGCGCTGGAACAGGGGGGTGACGCTTCGTCTATCCCGGGGGTGATCACTCCCGATACCCCGTCGGTTTGCTATCTCCCCTGGAAAGGAGAGCTGCGCCGGGTCTTTGACCCCGATGCCGAATACGCGAAATTCTATGTTTCGTACGGCGGCATGCTGAATTTGCAGACCAAAAGAGGCTGCCCGTTTCGATGCAGCTACTGCACCTATCCCCACATTGAAGGCGGCAAAATGCGGCTTCTGGACCCGAGGGAGGTCGGGGAGCAGGCCCTTCGGCTGCAGGAAGCCGGCGCCAAATATATTTTTGTGACCGATTCCGCGTTCAACGCCAGCTACGAACACAGCCTGCAGGTGGCCCGGGCTTTCATCGATCGGCGCATTACCATCCCCTGGGGAGGATTTTTCGCCCCCACCGCTCCCCCGGACGATTATTTTCGCCGACTGGCGGATGCCGGTCTCACGCATGTGGAATTCGGAACGGAGTCGATGTGCGACGAGATGCTGTCGAACCTGAGGAAGCCATTTGCCGCCGACGATGTTTTTGCGGCTCACCGGCAGGCGCTGGAAGCCGGTTTGCACATTGCCCACTATTTTTTGCTGGGCGGGCCCGGCGAAAACCCGAATACGCTGCAGGCGACCCTGGAGGGCGCCGACCGGTTGAGCCGGGCGGTTTTTTTCTTCTTCTGCGGCATCCGCATTTACCCGCATACGGCTTTGTATGACACGGCGGTGCGCGAAGGGCAGATTCAGGCCTCGCAGAATCTGATCGAGCCGGTTTTTTACCGTTCCCCCTTTATTTCCGATGTTGAAATCGTTCGAAGGGTGGAAGCGCATGCCGCCGGCCGGATCAACTGGCTGATCGGAGCGGGGGAAGGCAAGGCGACGCGCATCCTGCCCAGACTCTATGAGCGGGGGCATACGGGGCCGTTGTGGGAATATCTCATCGCATAGCACCGGTCCGGCTTTTTCGCGGGGAGGGTTGGTTGACCTCGCGCCGCCTCGCGAGGCCTGCGGCTTGCCTGGCGGTTCGGTGATTCAGGCAGTTTTTCGCGGGTTCTACGCGGATTACCCGGAAAGGCTTTTCATGGAAGACGGGAAAAAACGGTTAAGCCCCGCCCTGATTGCGGGAGGAACGGTTTTGATCGCCGCGTTTGCGGTTTTTTTTGTCCATCCCCTGCTTTCGGCCGCCGTGTTGTTTTTGTATGTGGGCTTGTGCGTGGCATCCTGCTTTTTTCCTCAAACAAACTTTCTGGGGCCCGTGATCAGCCGGGGACGAACGGGGAAAAATGTGGTGGCCCTCACTTTTGATGACGGTCCTTTCGAAGCCTCCACGGAAAAGATTCTTGCCCTGCTGGACCGCCACGACGCGAAAGCCACTTTCTTTGTATCCGGCGTCAACGCCGCGCGCCGTCCAAATCTGATTCGCGAGGTGATCCGCCGCGGCCACACGATCGGCAATCATTCCATGAGCCATGATCCCTTCCTGATGCTGAAGGGGAACCGCACGCTTCAACGCGAAATTGTGGAAGCCGGGGAGGTTTTGCGAAAAATGGGCATCGAAGCCCTGGCCTTTCGCCCGCCGGTCGGCATTGTCAATCCGAAGCTTTTTCCCATTCTGAAGGCGGAGGGATTGTTCTGCGCGACCTTCAGCTGCCGGGCGCGGGACGCGGGAAATCGTCGCATTCGGAATCTTTCGGGCAGGATTCTTCAAAAAATCAAAGGAGACGACATCGTCCTTTTGCATGACCGGCCGAGCCAGGGCTCCGATGATCCTGACGTCTTGTGGGACGAAATGGAAAAAATTCTGGCGGGCATCAGGGCCAGAGGGCTCAAGATTGTGTCGCTCGCCGAACTGGCGGGCCGGGATGTCATGAGGCTGAAATCGTTGTAACGGCTTGTCTTTTAATCAAACACCTCTCGGCAAGCTGTCGAGGGTTGAAGTGAACGTCGTCCTATCGCAGCAAGCTGCGGAGAATCAACGCTCGTCCCGCCAAAGCGGGATTGAAATTCTTTTTGTCTTCGCCTGCTGAAAAAATTTTTGATTGAAAAAATAATAAATGATATAGAACTCACCGCTCATTCAGGCGTGAACGAAACATCAGGGAAAGGAAAGGACATTGACCGATCGATGGAAATTGCTCAAAGATGTCCAGTGGACTGCGCCGGACGGCATCGAAGCCAAAACTGACGTGCCGGAAAATTCCGTTTGGTTTACAGGTCATTTTCCGGGGGAACCGATCCTGCCGGGAATTGCTCTCATCAGCACCGTCTATGAAGCGGTTTTGAAGGATGCGTCCCGTCGGGGAGAGTCCCTCAGAATCTCTTCTTTAAAAAGGGTAAGGTTTACCGGTCCGGTCCGTCCGGGAGAAAAAATGGCTCTGATTCTTGCCCGGGAGGTCCAGAACGGCGAAATCCTGTTTCACTTTAAAGTGACGGTTCGGGGAAACATGGTTTGCAGCGGACTGATGACGGTGGCAAAAGCATAGGAATGAAAAAAGGAGGCTGAAATGCCTGAAAGCAGTGCACTGAAGGCCATTGTGCGGCGTGTGGCCGAAATCATTATCGACGAGCTCAAACTGGAAGACGTGACGCCGGACACGTTCAATCCGGAGATGGACCTGGTGGATGAACTGGGCATCGACAGCATGGATCTGGCAACGATCGCGCTGGTGTTGCAGGATGAATACAAAATCGTTATCGACGAAGACGATTATCCCAAATTGAAAACCGTCCGGTTGATTTGTGAATATATTGAAGAAAAGACAGCCCCCCGGCATTGAAGG
>JAQVQT010000154.1 GCA_028701435.1 Smithellaceae bacterium
CCCATCATCAGGTGCTGGCCCTGGCGGATCAGGTGGTCGCGGCGGTGAAATCGGGCGCCGTCAAGCGCTTCATCGTCATGGCCGGCTGCGACGGGCGGCACAAGTCCCGCGGCTACTTCACCGATGTGGCCCGGGAACTCCCCAAAGACACGATTATCCTGACCGCCGGCTGCGCCAAGTACCGCTACAACAAGCTTGCGCTGGGCGATATCGGCGGCATTCCACGAGTGCTGGATGCCGGACAGTGCAATGACTGCTACTCGCTGGCGGTAATCGCTTTGAAGCTGAAAGAAGTTTTCGGGTTGAAAGACATTAACGAACTGCCGATTTCCTTTGACATTGCCTGGTACGAGCAGAAAGCGGTGGCGGTGCTTCTGGCTCTTCTGTACCTGGGTGTCAAGGGAATCCGCCTCGGACCGACGCTGCCGGCTTTCGCGTCGCCGAACGTCCTCAAAGTGCTGGTGGACAATTTCAACATCAAACCGATAACGGATTCGAAAACGGATATTGAGGCAATGGTGAAAGGCCAATAATGGATTCACCCCGCTTTCCGGGGAAAGGCGAATTCCAACACCCGCTCCCCTTGCCCACCCCTGGAAGCGGGGAAGTTTTTGAAAATGAAGAATCCAAAGGAAAGAACATGAAAAAAATATTGCGAAAAATCATTGAAATCGACGAGGAGCTCTGCGACGGGTGCGGCCAATGCGTGACCGGCTGCGACGAGGGCGCTCTGCAAATCATCGACGGCAAGGCCAAAGTCGTTTCGGAAACATTCTGCGACGGTCTGGGCGCCTGCATCGGCCAGTGCCCCACCGGGGCGCTCCGGATCGTCGAGCGTGAGGCGTCGCCCTTTGACGAAGAAGCCGTCCAAAAGCACCTGACCGGACAAAGCCAGGAGGCGCTGCCCTGCGGCTGCCCTTCCGCTCAGATTCAAATTCTCGGCAAACCGTCCACCTGTGAAGCGGCCAATCAGCCAAAGCGCCTCGAAGAGGGCGAAGAAGAATCCGCTCTAACCCACTGGCCGATTCAGATTAAACTGATTCCGGCGGGCGCCCCCTTTCTGAAAGGCGCCGACCTACTGGTTTTGGCGGACTGCACGGCCGTCGCATTCCCCCTGCTGCACCCGAAACTGCTGAAAGGAAGAGTGGTCATGATGGGCTGCCCGAAATTCGACGACGTGCAGGAATACGTTCAAAAGTTTTCCGATATTTTTCAAACGGCAAACATCAAAAGCGTCCTGGTGGCCGTCATGGAAGTTCCCTGCTGTTCGGGCATGCCCGTCATCGTTCGAAAAGGCATGGAAGCGGCAAAGCGTACCATCCCCATGACGGAAATCGTACTAAGTTTAAGAGGAAAAATCCTGAAACAAAGCTGACGGCTGTTGATCGGCAAAACGGATGAACCGTCCCCGGAAAACTCGGGGACGGCCGCCCGGCCTTTTCAGTGTTTTTTCGCGACGGGAACAAACTTCCCGGATACGTCAAGAATCATCTCTTTCGCGGGAAGGTCCTGAACCGAAAGAACGTTTTTCGGCTGCCGGTTCAACTCAACCATTCGCACGGTCCTGCTCGTCTGGCTGTGATAGTAATATCGTTTGCGCTTCAGGTCCGCCACGGTCGTCCACATCGTTGAGTCCTGAATCTGGCCTTTTCCGGTCGGAGAAGCCGCCACGATCGACCCCTCAGGAATATCAAACTGGTTCAGAATTCGAAAAGCCCTGCCTACGGCCTCATCCGGTCCTTCCTGAACCTTCGGCATCGCCGAATTCAGAAAAAACATGGCCCGGACAAACCGCGACGGCGGCGTGAAATCGCCGGGCAATCCAAGAGAGCCTGTGCCGTTTCCCAGTTTGTCGTAGGGTATTCCGTTGAAAACAGCGCTGTCCCTGCTCAACGTCTGCAGTCCGATGTAATTCTTCAGATTGGTCGTATGCCAGTCATAATCCGGATTGTTGGTGATGACGCCCACGCTGTTAAAGATTTTTGCCTTTCCCGCTTTGAACTCGACAATGATGGAAGCCCCCGTTTCATCCGACACGGCGTAGTGAGCCTGCGGGCAGACGCCGGGCTCGCACACCAGCCTGCCTTTGACCTTCAAAGTGAACTGGGCGACGTCCACCCGGCCCTGTTCCAAGGCTTCGCGGACCTCCTGCACGGTGGCAAAATTGCTCAGCACCCAGGAGATGAAATCCGTATTGGCAATCGCTTTGTCGCTTCGGGGTTTGTCATTGTACTCCTCGTATCCCATGTGATAGAAGCAGCCGCAGGACAGTCCCTTCTCATTGATGCCGTCCGCGACCTCGTCCAAAACCGGCAGTTCGGGCCGGGCCGGACTCATGCCCACGTGCTGATACCGCGCCTTCCACTCAAATCCCGCAACACCATCTCCGCAGATGCCCATCTTGCAGCTTTTGTAGGAATAGCCCCTGGGAACGGAGATCAGACGCCAGCCGGTCACATCCGGCCCGAATTCCATCGTCCGCGCATGAAAAGCGTATAGATCTCCCTGCGCATTTTGAACGGAGAACGTCAGACCGGTGCACGCCTCACCGGCGGAAAACGCAAGAAGCACGGATAACACAACCGCAAACACAACCGTTTTGATTTTAAAAAGCATTCTATTTTCCTCCTTTATAAATTCAGTGCATCAGCGGTTTAAAACCGCTGGCCCACGTTGAGATAAATGGACGAATGGCCCCGCTGGGCCTGGCCATAGGCCAGGTAAACCGGCCCGAGGTACGTTTTGATTCCCAGGAAAATGCTCCCGGCCAGAATCAGGGAATCGAAATTGATGTCCGATCGTTTGTTCCAGACATTGCCCGCCTCCGCCGACAGGCCGATGTACAGGGGCATCTTCAGCGCGCCCATGCCGGCAGAGCCGATTTCCCGGTAGGCCACCAGGCGGGCCAGACCGGTATGGCGTCCGTAGATTTCATTGGTGGAAAAGCCGGACAGATTCAGGAAGCCGCCCAGCGGAAACGTGTCCTGAACGGCCATGCTGTCGTCATCCAGCATGGTTTTGATGTCGAGCGCGGGAATGAAGGTGTACTTTCTCCACGTGAAAGCGGTCATCCAGCTGAAACCCAGGGCCTGTTCATTGATGTCCGAACCCAGCGCTTTCAAATCGTAATTCCACAGCAGACTGGTGTCCGTTCCCCTGAGCGGGAAAATATAGTTGTCCAGTCTGCTGTAGGCGACGGAAGCCTGAACGCTGCCGCGGTTATAGGCATCTTCGGGCACGGTAGGATCGCCGATGGCAATCTTCACATTGCCGTGCTCCCGTCGAAGGCCCACGCGCACCTGGCCCCAGTTGCCGAACTGCCTGCCCGCGTCCACGCCGAACTGAGCGGACTGGACGCGGTATTGCGTCAGAATGTCGCCCTTGTCGTTGTACGTGTTGATGTTCCGCATGAGGTAGGCGGCATTGGCCGCGGCAAAATAGCTGAGCGAATAGTCCAGTGGCTGATAAAGTTCGGTATAGACGCGGGGGTTCTCGCCGATTCTCACCTCGGTTCGCCACTCTCCGGCCAGGCGGTTCAGCGCCGTCTTGGTAAACTGCGCGGTCAGGGCGTAGCTGCCGGATCCCTTGAAGTTGTCCTCCAGACCCAGGCCGAACCGGAAATAATTCGGCCCCCATACTTTATCGAAAGGTTCAATGACGATCGCCGTGGACTTGTCTTTTTTCCGAATATGGAAATCCACGCGTTCAAAGGTGTCGATGCCGTACACCCGGTCAATATTTTTTTTCAAATCGGGCATATTCAGGGGTTCACCCGGTTTGATGTCCACATGCGCGGCAATCAGCGCGTCGGGTAACGACGACTTGTTGTCCACCTCCACGACGTCGATCACCGGCATTGCCTGGTCTTTTTTCCTCTGCACCTGCAGATAGGCCAGAAAGTCCTCTTCCTCGACGGCCAGATGCGCGAGCTCGGGCTTCATCTCCACGGCCTTCTTCCGGCCGGCGGCAACCGCATCGACCGCCTTGAAGAAATCGCTGCTGCCGATCGCGCCCATCTCCGGACGAATCAGGATGTCCCCTTCGCGCATGGTGCGGATCTGTGCCTGGGTGTTGCGCTGAACCATAATGGAGGTCAGTTGCGAGGTGATGGCCACGGAGGTGGCCAGCTGATCACGGCTGCTCAGCTCCGTGCTGATATCCACCACAATCACAACGTCCGCGCCCATTCGCCGCGCAATATCGATCGGCAGATTGTTGGCAATGCCGCCGTCCACCAGAAGCCTGCCGTCCATTTCCACCGGGGCGAACAGGGCGGGAATGGACATGCTGGCGCGAAGCGCCTTCACCAGTTCCCCTTTTTCCAGAATGACGGCGTCGCCGGTTTCGATATCCGTGGCCACGGCCCGAAACGGAATATTCAGCCGGTTGAAATCGTCAATGTCTTCGGTGTGAATCAGCAGGGACTTCAGGATCAGGTTCAGATTCTGCCCCTGAAGCACTCCTCTGGGCATGGTAAATTTACCGTCTTTGAAACCCAGATCGAGGTCGATCAGAAAGTCGGCAGCATCGCTCTTTCGGCGGAAGGTCATTTCGCTCGCGTCCGGCTTATCTTTAAAGGCTTCATTCCACTGCATGCTGGTGATAAACTTTCCCAGTTCGGCGGGCGACATGCCCGAGGCGTACATTCCGCCGACAATCGCCCCCATGCTGGTTCCCGCGATGCAGTAAACCGGAATTTTCATTTCTTCCAGAACCTGAATCACACCCACGTGCGCCAGCCCCCGCGCGCCGCCGCCGGAGAGCACTAGACCGATCCGGGG
>JAQVQT010000014.1 GCA_028701435.1 Smithellaceae bacterium
CGCGCTGAATGGTCTGATGGTCACAAAGCGTGCAGGTGCCGTCTTCTCTGGGCGGATTGCTTTTGACGTTGTAAATGGCCTGGCAGGCGGGGTTGCAGCAGGTCCTGCGGGTCGTCAGCCGATCCAGGATCACGTCACGCGGCACATCCAGATTGGCGACAAAATCCAGTTTGATTTTCAATTTGGCCAGGAGTTTTTGAAGGTCTTCGGCCTGGGGAATCGTCCGCGGAAAACCGTCCAGAATAAATCCCTTTTGACAATCCGGCTCCTGAAGCCTCGCTTCCATGATTTCCATGATCAGCGAATCGGGCACCAGGTCGCCCCGATCCATGTATTCTTTAGCTTTTTTGCCGAGGGCGCTGCCCTCTTTCACGGCGGAGCGCAAAATATCGCCCGTGGAGATCTGTACGGATCCGTCAAATTCGGTCAGCAGCTTGGCGATCGTGCCTTTGCCGGCGCCCGGCGCGCCCAGTAAAATAATTCTCATGTTTTCCTCCTGATAAGAATCGTTCCCATAGAACAAACTGCGGCGCTTATAATGCAAAACCGGCAGACGGTCAAGTCCATAAAGGCTTTAGTGCGCAAGTTGAATTTCAAAAAGGTGCGGCCAGTACTTGCCGGTTACAAAAATGCGGTTTTTCTTCTCATCATAGGCGATGCCGTTGAGTACATCCACGCGGGCATTGGCGGGAAGATAGGAACGAAGGGCGGAAAGATCGATCCAGCCCGTTATCCTGCCGGTTTGGGGCGAAATGCGGGCAATGATGTCCTCCATGTAAATATTCGCCCAGATTTCCCCCCGGACAAACTCCAGTTCATTGAGCCGGGAAACCGGCCTGTCCCCGTCTCTGACATGGATCTTTCTCCGAACGGTAAAGGATTCCGGATCGCGAAAGACGATCGTCGGCGAACCGTTGCTCACGAGCAGGCTTTTCCCGTCGGAAGCCAACCCCCAGCCTTCTCCTTCATATTTGATTCTCCTGATTTCCTTCAGGGAGGCGGCATCATACACCCAAGCGGTTTCATTTTGCCAGGTCAGCAGATAAATCCGGTTTTTGAAAAGCGCGATGCCCTCTCCGAAAAACTCCGGGGGCAGTTGAATCTGCCTGAGAACTTTCCCGGTCGCGATGTCTTTGCAGGCCAGCGTCGATCGGCCCAGCAGGCCGGTGGACTCGCACAAAGAACCGTCCATGATGATCAGCCCCTGCGTGAAGGCGTCCGGATCGTGCGGATGGATTTTTTGGATTACGACGGAGGAAATGGGCGCTCTCGTTTTCATCAGAAGGGAAAACGGGATCTCCCCCGGCAGAACATTCTCCGCACCCGCCTCGCCCGGCCGCAAAATACAAGCCGCAATCAAGATCAGCGCGAAAAGGATCGTTTTCGTATCACGGATCATCATGGCGTACCGCCCGTGCGGGAGAAAAGAATCCCCTTGATCTTCCGGGACGCTGTGGCAACAGACCGTGCCGTCATCCGCCGCCCGCAGCCGGCAGGGCATCCACCGAGCGCAAATAAAGGGGCGCGCACCGAACCGGATCCAGCAAATCCCTGTGGAAATATTTTTCCAGCGCCAGCCTCGCGACGGCCGCGGCGCTGATAAACTGCCGGTCGACCGGCGCCATTTTATTTTTCGGCGAAGACAGGGGAGGAATCAGGCCGGCATACCGGACGGCGCCGTCGCCGACATAGATGACCGGCTCGGAAAAAGGATCCTCCACGCTGCGCGGGTCCTGAGCCTGCGGCGCCCCGACCGAATGGAGGACGCGGTCCTTTCCGCACCGGTAGTAGGCCAGATAAACCTGACCGCGGCCGGCATCCATCATCGAACCGATCACGGCGTCCGGGTCCTCCACGTTGAGGGCCAAGGCCGCAAGCGAGGAAACCCCCGCCGCCGGTTTTCCCGTCGCCAGCATCAGGCCCTTGAGAGTGCTCAGGCCGATGCGCAGTCCGGTAAAGGAACCGGGTCCCAGGGTACAGGCAAACAAATCCATGTCCCGCACCGTGACATTGGACCGGCGGCAGGCTTCGTCAATGGCCGGAAGAAGCACTTCCGAATGGTTTTGCTCCCGATGCAGAATGGCGTTGTATAAAACCGCGCGGTCCTCAAGCAGGGCGACCGACAGGGTTTTGGATGACGTGTCGAAAGCCAGGGTCAGCATATTATTTGAAAAATTTTAAAACATCGTTGATCGGTTTGATATTGAGCCTTTCGATGTCGATCATGATGACAAAAAGCATCAGCATCAACAAAACGACAAACCCGATTTGCTGGGCCCATTCCTTGATTTTGACCGGAATTTCCCTTCTGGTCGCCATCTCGATGAGATAAAAGAAGATATGGCCTCCGTCCAGCACGGGAATGGGAAACAAATTGATGACTCCCAGATTGATGGAAAGAATCGCCATAAAAAGAACAAACGGAATAATACCTTCCTTCACCTGATCACCCGCCACCTGGGCGATGAAGATGGGACCGCCCAGCGTCCGGGGCGAAAGCACTCCCTCCAGCATTTTCACTACGGAAATGACGGTCAGCTTGCTGATTTCCCAGGTTTTTTCCCCCGCTGAAACCAGGGCCGCAAGCGGGTTCTTCCTTTCGATAACCGTCCGGCCGGCCGGTGAAATGCCGATCAGGTAGGTCGATTCCTCTTCGCCGAAAATATTTTTCGCTTTAGACATTTTCGGTTTGACGGCAAAGATTTTCTCTTCGCTGCCGCGTTGAACCTGTATGGCGAGATCATGACCTTCGGACTCCTTGATGAGGGGTCTGATCTCGTCCCAGAAGCTGATCTGGCGCCCGTTGATCGTCAGAATTTTGTCGTCTTTGAGAAGGCCCGCCGATGCGGCGGCGGAGTCCGGCGACAGCTCTCCGATGACCGGAAGAAGGTTGGGCAATCCGTACATGTACACCACAAAAAAAATGACGATGGCCAGAAGAAAGTTAAAGACGGGACCGGCCAGCACAATGAGCAGCCGCTTCCATCTGGGCTGTTTGTAAAAAGATCGTTTTGCATCTTCCGGCGGCAGTTCTTCCGCTCCCGATTCACCGAGCAGTTTGACGAATCCACCCAGCGGAATCCAGGAAAGGACATATTCCGTTTCGCCGATTTTCTTCCCGAAGATTTTGGGTCCGAACCCGAGGGAAAATTTCAGGACTCCGACGCCGCCGGCGCGCGCGGCCAGAAAATGCCCCAGTTCATGCACAAAAATCAGAATCCCCAGCAACACAATAAATGAAATGAAAGTAACCAATCGATCATCCTCTCCGCAGCTTTTTCAAAATACCGGCCGCTTCCCTTCTGGCTTCCCCGTCCGCATGGAGAATCTCCTCCAGCGACGGGTTTTGCTTCACCGAATGCCGATCCAAGGCTTTTTCTATTACTTTGGGAAGGTCAGTAAAGCAAATTTTATTTTCAAGAAACGCAGCCACCGCCTCTTCATTGGCCGCGTTTAAGACCACCGGGGCGGTTCCTCCCGCCCGCGCGGATTCATACGCCAGAGAAAGGCAGGGAAACTTTTTCGTGTCCGGCGGACAAAACGTCAAGGGGCCGGTTTTCGCCAGATCCAGCGCCGGCAGATCATTCGTCAGGCGGTCCGGATAGGACAGCGCATACGCAATGGGGATCCTCATATCGGCAATGCCCAACTGCGCCAGAACGGATCCGTCCAGAAGTTCGATTGCGGAATGCACGACGCTCTGCGGATGAATCAAAACATCAATGCGGGAGACGTCCAGATCAAACAGCCATTTCGCCTCGATCACCTCCAGGCCTTTGTTCATCAGAGACGCGGAATCCACCGTGATTTTTGCGCCCATTTTCCAGCGCGGATGCCTGAGCGCCTGCGCCGGCGTCACTTTTTTCAGATCCGCCCGCGAGAAGGAATAAAACGGACCGCCGGACGCCGTGAGCATAATCCTTTGTACGTTTTTCGGCTTCTGTCCGGCAAGGCATTGAAAGATCGCGCTGTGCTCGCTGTCCACGGGAAGAACGCGAATTTTCTTTTGTTTGGCTTTTTTTGTCACCAGATGCCCGGCGATGACCATGGTTTCCTTGTTCGCCAGCGCAAGGTCCTTCCCCGCTTCGATCGCCGCCAGCGTGGGCTTCAGGCCCGCCGCGCCCGAAATGGCGGAAAGAACGATGTCGGCTTTGGGATGCGCCGCCACAGCCCGAACCCCCTCTTCCCCGCAAAGAACACGAATTGGGCTGCCCGGCCCCAAAAGGCCGCAAAGACGCTTCGCGTCTTCGGGCGTCTGAACGGATACCACCGCCGGGTGAAACGCCAGCGCCTGCCTGGCCAGAAGCGTTACATTGCGGCCCGCAGCGAGCGCCGCCACGCGAAATTTTTTCGGATTTTTCTGGATGACATCCAGCGCGCTTGCGCCGATAGAACCTGTCGAGCCAAGAATCGTTATTTTTTTCATCAGCCAATCACAAATATCCGGTAATAATACACAAAAGGCGCCAGGAAGATCAGGCTGTCCATTCGGTCCATCAATCCGCCGTGTCCGGGCAGCAGCGCACTGGCGTCCTTTTTCCCATGGCTTCTTTTGATGGCCGATTCACAAAGATCACCCAGCTGGCCGATGATGCCGCCCACAAAACCGAGGATCAGAAAATGGACCCAGTGGATTTGGGGCAGCCAAAAGTAACCGAAGACACAGGCGGCCACGGTGGCGCCCGCGATGAGCCCCAGCGTGCCCTCCACGGTTTTGCCGGGGCTGACCGCCTCCAGCAGCTTTCTTTTGCCCAGGGACTTGCCCACGTACAGCGCCACCGTGTCTCCGATAATGCCGATCACCAGCACCAGCAAAACCCAGAAAACGCCGCTCTCCAGTTGCCGCAGCAGAATAAAGTGCGAGGTCAAAAGCGGAATGTACAGAAGGCCGAACAGGACTTTCATCACGGAGGACAGATCCAGGGAAGGCCCTTCGGCCTGCCACAGAAAAACCATGAACACCATCAGTATCGCAAACGTCAGAACCGCGGCGATCCACTGGGTACTGCCCGTGAGCACGACCCAGGGGATCAAAACGGCGATGATCATGCTCTCGGTTTTTTCCGGACGGTGTCCGGGGCCGAAAACGATGCCGTTGTATTCCGAAAGGCCGATGACAATCACCAGGGTAATGACGGCGGTCAGGACGACCGGCGATCCCATGACAATGATCAGAAGCAGCACAGCGGCCAGAACAAGGCCGGTCAGCCAACGCTGAAGATTGGAGTTCTGGGTCGCCATCGCTTTCTCCTTTGGGTGGTTATTTCCTGCCTGAAATCTGATCACTGGTTAAGCCGAAACGTCTTTCCCGGCCCTGATATGCGGCAATCGCCTTTAATAAATCGTCTTTTTTGAAATCAGGCCATAAAACATCCGTAAAGTAAAGCTCCGTATAGGCCATCTGCCAGAGAAGGAAATTGCTGATGCGATATTCGCCGCTCGTCCGGATCAACAGATCGGGGTCGGGCAGGTCGCGCGTGTACAAATAGCGTCCGAACACGTCCTGATCCACGGCATCGGGATTCAGTTTTCCTTCCCGGCTGTCCGCCAGCATCTTTTTGACGGCCGCGAGAATCTCGTCCCGGCTGCCGTAGCTCAACGCCAGATTCAGAATCATCTTGTCGTTGGATTGCGTCAGTTTTTTAACGTCCAGCAGTTTTTTCCTTACGGGCGCGTACAGGCGGTCGATGTCGCCGATGGTGGAAAGCCTAATTTCCCGCTTCTGGAGCTTCGGCGCTTCCTTGTCCAGGTAATCCGCAAGAAGGGCCATCAGAGCATTGACCTCGTCGCCGGGCCTGCCCCAGTTTTCAGAAGAAAAAGCAAACAGCGTAAGGCAGGCAATCCCCAGTTCCCGGCACGCCGTAACCGCCGTGCGCACCGCCTGGGCGCCTTTTTGATGTCCCCGAATCCGCCCCATGGCATGTTGTTTGGCCCACCGCCCGTTGCCGTCCATGATGATGGCGATGTGTCCGGGAAGATGATGGGGATCTATTTTCTGCATTTCAGTTCCGGTCTTTCTTCAGGCCAGCCAGCCCGCAAAGGACCGCGAGGGGGACAGACTGGGGGCGGTTCGTGCATACGGGTATGACGCCGGAGCCGCATGGACGGAACCCAAGCGATCCGATAGTTGCACCCGGCATCAAAAACAAATGGGGAGCTTCATACTCCCCATTTGCGCTTGTTCGATTGCGGTCCGCCTTAAATCTCCATGATTTCTTTTTCTTTGACCGCAAGAATCTTGTCCGTCTTTTCGATATAACGGTCCGTCAGTTTCTGAACCTCGTCCTGAGCGCCGTGCATTTCGTCCTCGGACATTTTATTGTTCTTTTTCAATTCTTTCAGCGCTTCATTGGCGTCGCGCCGCTCGTTGCGCAGCTTGATTTTCCCTTCTTCCGCCATTTTTTTAACCACCTTGACCAGGTCCTTTCGCCGCTCCTCCGTTAATTGCGGAATGGACAGGCGGATCACTTTGCCGTCCGTGGAGGGCATCAATCCCAGATCGGATTTCTGAATGGCCTTCTCGATGGCGCCGATCGTTGTGACGTCCCAGGGAGCGATGACGATCAAACGGCTTTCCGGAACGGAAAGGTTGGCCACCTGCGCAATCGGGGTCGGCGTTCCGTAATAGTCCACCTTGATGCCGTCAAGCAGGGAAACCGACGCCCGTCCGGTTCTTACCCTGCTGAATGATTTCTCCAGAGAAGAGATGGTTTTTTCCATATTGTCTTTGAACTTTGAAAAAATCTGCTCTTTCATGATCATTCTCCTACGTACGTTCCAATTTTTTTACCGCAAACAACGCCTCGAATATTGCCCTTCTTCTGCAGATTAAAGACGACGAGGGGCAGCCGGTTGTCACGACAAAGTGAAATAGCCGTCGAATCCATCACCTTAAGGTTTTTAGTCAACACATCGATATAACTTATTTTTTTAAACATTACCGCGGTGTGATCCAAGACGGGATCCGCACTGTACACACCGTCCACTTTTGTTGCCTTCAGGATCACATCCGCCCGGATTTCCATCGCCCGAAGGGATGCGGCCGTGTCCGTGGAAAAATAGGGATTTCCCGTTCCGCCGGCAAAGATGACGATCCTGCCTTTTTCCAGGTGGCGCAGGGCTTTGCGTTGAATAAAAGGCTCCGCAATTTCCCGCATTTCAATGGAGGACTGGACGCGCGTCGCAAGCCCCTTTGCCTCCAGAGCGCTCTGAAGGGCAAGGCTGTTGATCACCGTCGCCAGCATTCCCATGTAATCGGCGGTCGTGCGCTCCATGCCCCGGGCGCCGGCCTGCACGCCCCGGAAAATATTGCCGCCTCCGATGACAATGCCGATCTGAATCTTCAGGTCCGCAAGAGACCCGATTTCATCGGCAATGTAATTTGCCACATCCGGATCAACGCCTGTGGACTGTTTGCCCAGAAGAGCTTCACCGCTGAGCTTTAAAAGGATTCTTTGGTAAGCGGCCTTTTTCTTTTCGCCCATTATTTTTTGAGTTCCTCGCCGAGCTGGAAGCGGGCAAAACGGCGAATGACGATGTTTTCGCCCGTTTTGGCAATCATGTTGCTGATCAGCGTTCCAACGGTGATGTCCTGATTCTTGACAAATTTCTGTTCGACCAGGCAAACATCTTCGTAGTACTTCTTCAATTTGCCTTCGATGATTTTGTCCCAGATCTTTTCAGGCTTTTTCTCCTCGCGAAGCTGGCTGCGGTAAATTTCCTTTTCCCGGTCGAGCGCATCTTCGGCAATTTCATCCGGACGCACATACAACGGATTGGAGGCGGCAATATGCATGGCAACATCCCTGGCCATGGTCTGAAAATCGGCGGTTTTCGCCACAAAATCCGTTTCACAGTTGATTTCCACCATGACGCCGATCCGGCCGCCCATATGGATGTACGAAGCAATCGTCCCGTCTTTGGCCGCTTTGGACGAGCGCTTGGTCGCCGCCGAAAGCCCCTTCTTCCGTAAAAAATCAATCGCTTTCTCAAAATCGCCTTCTACGGCCGCAAGCGCTTCCTTGCAGTCCATCATACCGGCGCCGGTTTTCGTTCTTAACTCCTTAACCATGGTTGACGTAATTTCCACTATCTTATCCTCCTGGAATTCTATTCCCTGAATATGCTTTTTACGCAGGTGCGTTATGAATGCTTCTAGGACGCAGGCGCGGCCGGACCGTTTTCCATCTCGACACTTTCCGGAATATCCGCCTCTGCATCCTGCTCGACCGCAGCCGGGGCTCCCGCCTCTTTGTTGGATTCCGCGGCCAGCTTTTCCTCAAACCGCTTTTTGCCTTCCATCACCGCATCCGCAAATTTTGAAGAGAACAGCTTGATGGCCCGAATCGCATCGTCATTTCCCGGAATAATATAATCAATGTCCGTCGGATCACAGTTGGTATCGACAATGGCGACCAGGGGAATTTTCAGCTTTTTCGCTTCCTGGACCGTGATATGCTCGCGGTTGGGATCCACGATGAAAACGGCGGCGGGAAGCGTTCTCATGTTTTTGATGCCGCCCAGAACATTGTCCATCTTGTCCATCTCTTTTTGCAGCTTGGTGATTTCCTTTTTGGGAAAAGCCTTGACGGAATCATCGGCAAACATCTTGTTGAGGCTGTTGAGGCGATCGATGCTCTTCTTGATGGTGACAAAATTGGTCAGCATGCCGCCCAGCCAGCGCTGATTGACGAAGGGCATGCCGCAGCGCGTCGCTTCTTCGCGAATGGCCTCCTGGGATTGCTTTTTGGTTCCGACAAAAAGGATTTCCCTGCCCTGGCTGACCGTATCCACGACAAAATTGTAGGCGGACTGGAACATGCCCACGGTCTGCTGCAGATCGATAATGTAAATGTTGTTGCGGGCCCCAAAGATGTAAGGCTTCATTTTGGGGTTCCACTTGTTGGTCTGATGCCCGAAATGGACACCGGCTTCGAGTAACAGTTTCATGGAAATAGCTGACATAACTTTTTCTCCTTTGTTTTTTTCCGCCACCCCCGTCGTCTTGCCGGCAAACTTGAAAATCAAGCAACCTGCCGTCAATCAGGGGGTGTGTGAAATTTTGCGGCAATTATCACAAAACCATCGATTGATCAAGCGCAAATAACATTTTCGGCAATAAAATTAATGTTTTTTCTTTACGGTCCTCATGTGGTGTAATCGGCATTAATTTTCACATAATCGTAGGACAGGTCCGACGTATACACCGAATAGGACTTGTCTCCGCCTCCCAGGCTGATGCGGACTTCAATGTTGCCGCCCTGAAAGATTTCCTTCAATCTGGCCGGCGCCAGGTTCACGGGCGCGTCCTGCGCAAAGACGGTCATATTTCCTATTGATAAACTGACTTTTTCCTTTTCCAGCAGGATGCCCGAAGCGCCGATTGCGGAGAGGATTCTCCCCCAGTTGGGATCTTCGCCGAAAAAGGCGGTTTTGACCAGATTGGAATTGGCGACGGAATACGCCACCCGCCTCGCATCGGATTTTGACTTGGCTCCCTCCACCACGACGGTGATGAACTTTGTCGCGCCTTCTCCGTCCCGGACCACGGCCTGCGCCAGTTCGGCCAGCACATCCGTCAGCATCTCCCTAAACCGCTGGAGCCTTGCCTGAGCGCGCTCCAGCGGATTATTCCCCGCCAGGCCGTTGGCCAGAATAATGGCCGTATCATTGGTGCTCATGCAGCCGTCGACGCTGACGGCATTGAACGTGGAATCGATCACCTGATGAAAGACGGTGTTGAGCGCCTTGGCGTCGATGAGTGCGTCGGTCATCACGTAGGTCAAAAGCGTCGCCATGTTCGGCTCGATCATGCCCGCGCCCTTGGCAATGCCGCAAATCGTAATGTCTTTCGCGCCGACAATGCCCTTGCGAATGGCGATCTTGGGATATTTGTCCGTGGTCATCATGGCCGCTTCCGCGTCCTCGATGCCGAATTCGTTGAGCCCCCTGACCAGTTTGCCGATGCCGGATTCAATTTTCCTGACGGGCAGCCTTTTGCCGATCACTCCCGTGGAACAAATGAGCAGATGCTCCTCGGGAATTTTCAACTGCCTGGCCGCGGCCGCCGAGACGGCCAGAGCGTCCTTCATCCCTTCTTTGCCGGTCGCCGCGTTGGCGCAGCCGCTGTTGGTCAGAATGGCCTGCGCCATCCCCCGCTTGATCCGCTCGGCGTCAATCAGCACCGGCGCCGCCTTGAAGGTGTTCTTGGTAAACAGCGCGGCGACTTTTGCCGGGATGGTGGAAAAGATCAACCCCAGGTCCTTCTGATCGCCGCTTTTGATGCCGGCAGAAACTCCATGGGCCAAAAAACCGGGGACGCTTACTTTATTTGTGGATTTCGTCATGACCGCCACTCCTTTTAAAACTTAAGCACCGCAACATTTCTTGTATTTCTTGCCGCTGCCGCAGGGACAGGGATCATTCCGGCCGATCTTCTCGGATTCCCGCTTCACGGTCTGATGGGCCGGCGTGTCTTCTCCCCGGCTTAAGATGTAATCCTGCTTTTGCTTTTGCCGTATTTCTTCGACTTCTTCCTCTCGTTGAATCCGGACCAGACACAGTTTTTCCAGCGTATCCATCTTGATGCGGCCGATCATTTCCATGAACATCGCATAGCCTTCACGCTGATATTCCCTCACCGGATCCTTCTGCCCGTATCCGCGCAAACCGATGCCTTCCCTCAGGTGGTCCATGGACAGCAGGTGCTCTTTCCAGTGGGTATCAATGGCCTGGAGCATGATGACTTTCATGAGATACGTCATCAGATCCGGGCCGAATTCCTTTTCCTTGCCGCGCAAATACTCCTGAACCTTTTCCAGGATCAGGCTTCGAATGGAATCGGCGGATGTCAGGTCTTTTGCATTCGCGATATTGGGGCGCAATTTAAATTGCTGAAATACCGCATCCTCAAGCGCTTTGAGGTTCCAATCCTGGGGATGATTCTTTTCACCGATAAATTCAGCGAGCAACTCGCCTGTAATTTCCTCAACCATTGCTTCAATGTCAGCCCATAAGTCTTGACCACGCAATACTTTTTTACGCTGCTCGTAAATGACCTTTCTCTGGTTGTTCATCACGTCGTCATAATCGAGCAGATGCTTCCGGATATCAAAATTCTGCCCTTCCACGCGCTTCTGTGCGTTTTCGATGGCCCGGGAAATGTATTTATGTTCGATCGGCTGACCTTCTTCGAGGCCCACGGTATCCATCACCGAAGAGATCCGCTCGGCGCCGAAAACCCGCAGCAAATCATCCTCCAGAGAAAGATAGAAGCGCGAAGAGCCATTGTCTCCCTGACGGCCGGATCGTCCTCTTAACTGATTGTCAATCCGGCGGCTTTCATGTCTTTCGGTGCCCAGAATATGCAGCCCCCCTAAATCGGCCACATTTTCTCCCAGTTTGATGTCCGTCCCGCGGCCGGCCATATTGGTCGAAATCGTAACCTGCGCGGGCTGACCCGCCTGAGCGACGATTTCCGCTTCTTTTTCATGATTTTTGGCATTGAGCACGTGGTGCTTCACCCCTGCCCGGGTAAGATATTTGGACAGCATCTCGGACTTTTCGATGGAGATCGTTCCGATCAGAACCGGGCGTTTGGCTTTGTTGAGCGCCTTTACTTCTTCGATGACGGCTTTGATTTTTTCCTGCTCCGTCTTGTAGATCAGGTCGTTGTGATCCTGACGGATCATCGGCATATTGGTCGGAATCACCACGACGTCCAGGTTGTATATTTTCTTGAATTCCGCGGCTTCCGTGTCGGCGGTGCCGGTCATTCCCGCCAGCTTTTTGTACATGCGGAAATAATTCTGGAACGTAATGGAGGCCAGAGTCTGGTTCTCCTTTTCGATCTTGACTTTCTCCTTGGCCTCCAGCGCCTGATGCAGTCCGTCGCTGTAGCGCCTGCCCGGCATCACCCGTCCGGTAAACTCATCGACAATAATCACCTGATCGTCTTTCACCAGATAATCCACATCCCGCTTGAAGAGGGTGTGGGCCCGGAGCGCCTGATTGACATGGTGAACGATTTCAATGTTGCGCGGTTCGTACAGGTTCTGGACGTTCAACAGTTTTTCAACATGAGACACGCCTTCTTCCGTCAGGACGACCGTTTTGCTTTTTTCTTCGATCGTATAATCGGCGTCTTTGCGCAAGCGGGGAATAATCTGGTTGATTTTATAGTATTTGTCCGTCGATTCTTCCGACGCCCCGGAGATAATGAGCGGCGTGCGCGCCTCGTCGATCAGAATGCTGTCCACCTCATCGACGATCGCGTAATTGAATTCCCGCTGAACGTATTCTTCCAGACTGAATTTCATGTTGTCGCGAAGATAATCAAAGCCGAATTCATTGTTGGTTCCATACGTAATATCCGCTCCGTAGGCCTTCCGGCGTTCGTCGTCATCCATGCCATGCACAATGACGCCGACCGTCAGCCCCAGAAAAGAATAAATAGGGCTCATCCATTCCGCGTCGCGGCGGGCCAGATAATCGTTGACGGTGATCACATGGCTGCCTTTGCCTTCAAGCGCGTTCAGATATAGAGGCATCGTCGCGGCCAGCGTTTTGCCTTCGCCGGTTTTCATTTCCGCTATTTTGCCTTCATGCAGCACAATCCCGCCGATGACCTGCACGTCGAAAGGACGCATCATCAACGTCCTGCGCGACGCCTCTCTGGCCACGGCAAACGCCTCCGGCAGAATATCATCCAGCGTCAGCCCGTTTTGGATCTTTTCCTTAAAATAGGGCGTTTTTTCTTTTAACTGCGCGTCGGAAAGCGACATAAACTCTTTTTCATGATAATTGACTTCATGAAGCAGTATGGATAATCGCTTTAATTCACGATCGTTTTTGGTTCCCACTATTTTCTTGAGAATCGCGTTCAGCATGGACCACCTTTAAAAAAACCGGTTTTTACCGGAAGATTTTAGCATATTTGATCATTTAACAAAAACATTCATTTGCCCGCCGGGGCAGTTCTTTCCCCGCACATGGGGACGCTTCCGCTTTCCACCCGGTGTTGCGGTTGCATCCTTTCAAATCAAAGGCTTGGATTATTTCAAGTATTTTCTCGGATTGACCGGAACATCATTCACAATCACGCCGTAATGAAGATGCGCACCGGTGCTTCGGCCTGTATTGCCGACATATCCGATCACGTCTCCTCTTTTCACCTGAACGCCCTCTTTCACGGCGGCTTTTGATAAATGCGCATAACTTGTGGAAACCCCGTACCCATGATCAATTTTGACGACGTTGCCGTCGTCCGAACGATAGGCTACCTCCAGCACAAACCCGTCCGCGGGGGCGATAATTTCTTTTCCCGATCTTGACGCGATGTCGATGCCTTTGTGAAACTCTCTGCCGCTGCCGAACGGATTTTTCCGCACGCCGAATTCCGAGGTGACCCATCCCCGGAGCGGCCAGATGGAAGGCGTTGCGGCCAGCAGGGATTTCTGCTCCCGAAGAAATTTTAAAAGTTCATTGAAGCTCGATTCTCTTTCGACGGCTTCCGCGTTCAGCCGGTCGATGCTCTCATGCATACCGGAAACAAGCCGATCCCGGTCCTCGTCAATGAGCTGCTGCAGGCGAATCTGATCGTTGTCGGATCCTCCGATGCCCAATGGTGTTTTTCCGCCCTTCCCGATCTGCTCCGATGCCAGGATTCGCAATTTCTTGTCAAATTGCTTAATTTCCTCCATTCGGTCGGCAAAACCGTCAATCTTTAAGGCCAACGCGTTTATTTCTTTTGTTTGCTGAGCGGTTTGCTGCCGAAGGCGGGAAAGTTCCATGCGATCTCTTTTAATGCCGGCATAATCATAAACAACATAGAGCGTCAAAAGAACCGCCAGAATGGTTCCGGCGCAAAGGCCGTAAACCAGTTTACCTGAAAGAGAGATCTTGGTTACAGAGCTCTTTCTGCGGGGTATGATCATCAGTGTAAAAAATTTATCGGACATCTTCCCCCTGAAAAACTGAAGTAAAGAGGACAAACAGGTATAAAGTTTTGCATCCCTAACACAAGGCAAAATCAAAGTCAAGAATAAGTCACGGCGCTTTCAGGACGGGCAAATGATGATTACCCTGCGAATTCAATGCCTTGGGTGGCTCAAGGAGTCTTCTTTTATACCGCGCAGGCAGAATGCCTTCCCGGCAGCAAATCCATTTGATGCTTTCGCCTGGGAAGCAGGTCCGTGTTCAGGGAATTTTTGAAATCGCCAAGCTCCGTAATTTCCATCCCCGCCGACAAAGCGCCTTTTAAGAGCCGCCGGAATTTCTCTTCAAAGATCCCTCCCTCCACTTCGGCATGCACCGGAAGGATATGGTCGCCCCCGTCGTTCATCAAACCGGCGATTGTGGCCAGGTCATTTTGAGGGTCGAGCTCCTCAAAACAGGGCAGATCGGATGGGATTTCCGGAAGATTGAGCAAGGCATGGACAAACGGCGCTTTGGCCCGCGTACAACTCAGATATTCGAAAGGATATTTCCCGATGATTCGTAAAACGCGGTCGTCAATCAACCAGGAAGGGGCGCCAAACGCGGTCGGTTTCCGTCCCGTGAGCTTCTCAAAACCGCTCACACCCTTTTCAAACCACTCCTCGATCCACGATTCGGATTTCTTTGGCAGATCATCCTGCCAGCGGCGATGGTCCCAGGCGTGAAACTGTACTTCGTGGCCCTCGTCGAGGATTTGACGGACCAGCTCCGGAAAGGACAGCGCAATCATCGGAGCGGGAAGAATCGTTCCGTAAAGCGCGGTTTTCCAGCCGTACAGGCTGGGCGCCCGGGTCTTCAGCATTTTTTTCAAAAAAAGAGGGTTTTTAAGAAGCTGCAACGCGGCGCGGCCGGAATTGTCCGGTCCGATGCTTAAAAAAAAAGTCCCCCGGACGGAAAAATCCTTCAGGGCGCCAAGCAGACGGGGAACGCCGTTTTTCATTCCCACATAGGTATCCACATCGATTTTTAATCCAAGCCTGCCCATCAATTCTTCCGTATTCCATCCGGTTAAAGCGCTGCCGCCTGGTTTTCCTCCAGGAACGAATTGAGCGTCAGGCGCAGGGATTCCTCGAGCCCGATCTTGGGCTCCCAGCCGAGCAGGGTCCTGGCCTTTTCGATGCGGGGTTTGCGCGTATAAATATCCTGGTAGCCTTTGCCGTAATAGACGTCCGCGGAAATTTCAATAATATCCGAATAAACCGAATCCTGTTGATGGTCGGGGTGTTCCTGAAACAATTTTTTGAGCACAGCCGCCAGTTCCTTTACCGAACACTCATTTTCGGGATTGCCGATGTTGATGATCTGGTTTGCGCAGACATTCCCGTTGTTTTCCAGAATCTTCATGAGCGCCGAGATGCCGTCGTCCACATAGGTAAAGCAGCGCTTCTGCCTGCCGCCGTCCACCAGATTGATCGGGCGCTTTAACAGCAGCTCGGCGATGAACTGGGTCACGACGCGCGAGCTTCCTTCCTTGGCCGTATCCAGCGAATCGAGCCTCGGCCCGATCCAGTTGAAGGGACGGAAAAGCGTGAATTCGAGGCTGCCCCTGGTTCCATAGGCATAAATCACACGATCCAGAAGCTGTTTGCAGCAGGAATAAATCCAGCGCTCCTTGCGGATCGGCCCCACCACCAGATAGCTTTCGTCTTCGTCAAACTCCGGATCCACGCAGGCGCCATAGACCTCCGACGTGGAGGGAAAAACAACGCGCTTGTGGTATTTGACGCACTGCTTGACAATGTTGACGTTCATTTCAAAATCCAGGTGATAGACGCCGATGGGGTCTTCCACATAGGCCTTTGGAGTGGCGATCGCCACCAGCGGCATAATCACATCGCATTTTTTGATATGATATTCGATCCACTCTTTGTTGATGGAAATATCCCCTTCCAGAAAATTGAAGCGCGGATTATGAAGCGCGGCGCCGATCCGCTCTGTTCCCAGATCCATTCCAAATACCTGCCAGTCCGGCTTCTCAGCCAGAATCCGGTTGACCAGGTGATGCCCGATGAACCCGTTGACGCCCAGTATTAAAATCTTCATGTCAGTTTTTTCACCTTTCCCTGTTTAAAACAGTTCCCGATGCCCGCATCCTTCCATCTTTCCCCGGATGCTTCGATCTCCAGAAGCCTTATAGCACCATCGCCGGTTTTCACAAGCACGGATTGCCCGTCGAAGATCACGTCGCCCGGTCCGCCTTCGGCTTTCGACGATTCCGGCCGCGCCCGCCAAATCATGATTTTCTCGCCGCTTTCGGCAAAGGTGAACGCGCCCGGATAGGGATCCGTCACGGCCCGGATCAGATTGTAGATTTCGACGGCTGTCCGGCCCCAGAAAATGCGCCCGTCTTCCGGCTTGCGGCCGCCGTAGTAGCTTCCCTGGGACAGATCCTGCTTTATGCGCGGAATTTTTCCCTTCTTCATTCCGGGGAGCAGCTCATCGAGCAGCCCGCCTGCCGCCTCGCAGAGCTTGTCATACAGCGTTCGCGCCGTATCCTCAAAATCGATTTGCACGGCCCTCCGGCCGACAATGTCGCCCGCGTCCGGCTTTTCCACCATGTAATGCAGTGTGACGCCCGTTTCTTCCTCTCCGTTGACCAGCACCCAGTTGACCGGACACCTGCCCCGGTACGCCGGCAGAAGCGATCCATGCAGATTGAAAGCCCCGATGCGGGGAATCGCCAGGACTTCCGGACGGACCATGTTCCGGTAGTAAAAGGAAAAAAGGACATCCGGCTGCAGGCGCTCGATTTCTTCAATCCACCCCGGCGAGTTGACCGGTTCGGTCGTGCAGCGGATTCCACGGCTTTCCGCCCAATCCTTCACGGAGCCGAACCAGCAGTTTTCCTTCGGGTCGTCCTCGTGCGTGAAGACACAGGCGATTTCGAAGCCGTGCCGCCTGAGGGCGGAAAGACCCGTAAGCCCCATGTTGTGATAGGCTAAAACAATCGCTTTCACGGACGGTCTCCATCCCGGCCGTAGATGCGTTCGATCACGAATTCCGGCCTTTTGCGGACTTCCCGAAAGATCCGGCCGATATACTCACCGATCACGCCCAGGGCAAAAAACTGGAGGCCGACAAAGACGAACAAAATCGCAAACAGAGTGAAAATGCCTTCCGCCGCCCAGCGCACGCCATATACCAGGCGGGCGATTGCCAGAAACGCGCCGAAGCAGACGCCCAAAAGCGACATCAGAATCCCGCCGTACATGATCAGTTTGATGGGAAAATCGGAGAAGGACGCCACCAGGTCAAACTGAAGATTGATCAGTTTGCGAAGCGGATAATTTGATTTGCCGCCGAACCGCTCTTCGTGCTCCACTTCGATTTCCGTGACGCGCTTGGCGAATACGGTGGCCAGGGCGGGAATAAAAGTCGCCTGCTCGTGGCAGGCGAGCATGCGCTCCACAACCGGGCGGCGGTAGGCCCGCAGCATGCAGCCCCAGTCGCGCATGCTGACGCCGGTGATTTTCCGCGCGACTACATTGATCATTTTAGAAGGAAGGATTCGCAGAAAAGAATCCTTGCGGCTCTTGCGGATCGTGCCGACCACGTCGTACTCACCCTCTTCCATCACCCGGATCATGTTGGGGATTTCCTCGGGAGGATTCTGCAGGTCCGCGTCCATCGTCAATACGATATCGCCCCGCACAACCGAAAATCCGGCCATGATGGCGGCGTGCTGTCCGTAATTGCGCGTCAGCTCCACCACACGGACCGACGGGTGCGACGTGAATTCCTTCAAAAGATCCAGCGACCGGTCACGGCTGCCGTCGTCCACCAGGATAATTTCAAACGGTTTGGCCAGAGACTCCATCACCGGGAGCAGACGGCCCATCAGCGCCTGGATATTGGCTTCCTCGTTGTACACCGGAATCACCACCGAGATCCGCATCTCAGACATTTTTCAAAATCTCCTTTATGGCTCCGCAAACGTAGTGAACGTCATTTTCCGTCATATCCGGAAATAACGGCAGGGAAATCACTCTGCCCGCCGCCCGACTGGTTTGAGGAAGCGATTTTGCCTTTACACCAAATCTTTTCTTTACATAGGTCAGACGGTGAGCGGGAGGAAAATGCAGACCGTATCCGATATTATACCGCGACAGCTTTTGCATAAAGTCATCCCGCGCGATGCCCCCGACCTTGACGATAAACAAGTGCCAGGCATGAACGTGGTCATAGGACGGAACTTCCGGCAAATCCAAGCCCTTCACCCCCTGCAGCCCCTCCAGGTAAAGCTCCGCCAGCATTTGCCTGCGCGTGTTCAGTTCCCGCCACCGCTCCATTTGCGCCAGACCCAGCACCGCCAGGAGATCCGGCATGTTGTACTTGTAACCCGGCACCGCGATGTCATAGGAGGGATTCCCCCCTTTGCCGTATCGTTTCCAAGCGTCTCTTTCTATTCCATGAAATCGCAGCAGACGCAATTTCTTTTCCAGTGTGGCGCTCTGCAGCGTAATCATGCCCCCTTCTCCGGTCGTAATGTTCTTGATCGGGTGAAAGGAAAAGATCGCGGGATGGCCGAAGCCGCCGGCGTGCGTCCCCTTGTAGTAGGTGCCGACCGCGTGGGCCGCGTCTTCAATGACCTTCAGGGAATATTTGCGGGCCAGCCGGCTGATCCGGTCCATATCCGCCGGAGCGCCGGCGAAATGAACGGGAATGATCGCCTTGGTCCGACGTGTCATTTTTTCCTCAATCTCTTCGCAGCAAATATTGAGCGTCCCGTAATCCACATCGACGAACACGGGTTTGGCCTGCTGCAGGGCGATCATGTTGACGGTCGAGGCAAACGTCATCGAGGGTGTGATCACTTCATCGCCGGGCCCGATGTTCAGGGCCGTGAGCATCAGATGCATTCCGGCCGTCGCGGAACTGAGCGAGACGGCGCGCTTT
>JAQVQT010000155.1 GCA_028701435.1 Smithellaceae bacterium
TAATCATGGTTCGACAGGCTCACCATGACAAGCGGGTCTGATAACCTGAAGGTCACAAGCGACCCGCCCTACGTTTACGCTACATGATTTTTTATGTAGGGCGTTTTTGTAGGGCGTACCTTCAGGTGCGCTTGAAAGCTTTGCCTTGATTCTACTTTCGTAGTAATGACTGATCGCTTGACAGATACTCCTTCAAAAGCTAATCCTCATTCAAAAGGAGGTGACCCATGAAAAAGAAATCCCGTGATCTGGAAAAAACCTATTCGGTCGCCGAATTCGCCGCCAAGCTTCGCCGTCTGGCCGACGCGCTGGAAAACGGCAGACGCTTCATCATCACGATTGCCGGGGAACGCATATCGGTTCCATCCCGCGCGATTTTCAATGTGGAGCATGAACGGGAGGGGAAAAACGAAGAAATTGAGTTTCAGATCAAATGGACCAACAAAAATTGATCCCTTCGCAGAAAGTCACTTTTGCTCCTTTTCGTCATGCCGGCGAAGGCCGGCATCCAGTAATAAAGGAGCTGGTTCCCCGCCCCCCGACTTCCCGAGGGCAGGCTGCTCGGGGACGAGGTCTGGATTCCCGCCTTCGCGGGAATGACAAAGGGCGTGGGAATGACAGAGAGAGCGGGAATAACTGCAATGGGGACTTATTACGACAGCGTCAAAATTGACGCTGTGTTTACGCTGTAGCCCGATGATGATTGACTTTGATCTTCACATTCATACCCGCAGATACTCCGGCTGTTCCTTTATTGAATACGAGGATCTGGTCGGACAGGCCGCGAGCGCCGGGCTTTCCGGATTCGCCATCACCGAACACGGCATGCGCTGGCCGGATGAAGAATTCGGCAGGCTGAGAGAGATCGCCGCAAAATGGGGAATGCTTCTGATCAACGGCCAGGAAATCAATACGTTTGACGCCTCGCATCGCTCCGAGGGCGAATTTCTGGTCTTCGGCCTTTCCCGAAGCCTGACGCGACCCTGTTCGGCCGCTGAGCTCGTTCACACGGTGCATGAAGAAGGCGGCATTGTCATTGCCGCACATCCCTACAAATTGGCGCGAGGAGGCAAATCCCATTACTACGGGGCGGGAGACCGGGTGTATCAACTGAAGCTGGACGCCATCGAGCTTTGCCACCCGGACCACGGTGAGCCGGCCATGAAAAAAGTCCGCCGGGCGATGGAAGAATTAAGAATTCCGGGCACGGGAGGAAGCGACGCCCATAAGATCCTTCAGGTCGGCTCCTGCGTGACGGTTTTTGAAAATCCGGTGCGAAGCGAGGATGAATTTCTGCAGGAGATCCGCGCCGGCAGAATCCGGGCGGAGAAAAGAAGCCCCGAAGTGTGAGGATTGCACCTTTCACCTGTCACACATGACCCGCAAGGAACGATCACGACCGTTCCCTACATCTCTCACACGTAACCTTGTGGGGAACGGTTTTAAACGGTTCCCTACCACCGACCGATAACCTCGCAAGGAACTTATCACCCGCAAGGAACGGTCACGACCGTTCCCTACACCCATTACCTCACAAGGAACGGTTTGAAACACCCTTTCGGGTGGCAAGCCCGTTCCCTACATTTTCTCCACGAGGTCCCGAAGGCGGCCGCTTTCGACCAGCTCCAGGAATTCCTCCCCCAGCGGGGCGGAAAGTGAAGCGGCCCGGTTCCAGTTTTCGATCCGACGGTTTGGATCGTCGATGTGCGTCAGGAAATCGTCACGGTCGGGAATCTTGCCGTCCGGCAGCCGGTCCACAAAACTCTGCGACGGGAAAACCATCACGACATTGTTCAGGGTCTGTTCATCCGGCGTGCGCTTCGTGATTTTTTTGTCCAGCCAGCCGGGTACAATCCTTTCTTCGTGATGGAAGAAGAGCACCAGGTCATCCTCTTTCCCGGCAAACTGATGGGATAAATGATAATCGATCAGTCCACCGTCCCGATAGACTCCGTCCGGCGCCCCGAAAATATTTTTTACGCCCGCGACCACCAGCGGAATCGCACCGGAGGCCATCACGGCATGTTTGAAGTTGATTTCGTTGAGCCGCACATACCGTCCCCGGAAGGAGGGTTGAAAACAGAAAGGGGGCGGCTTGGAGCCGTTGTAGAAAACCACCCTTTCGGCAAAGCGATACAGTTGGCTGCGGCTCACAAAATTCAGCGCGAAGCAGGCCGCCAGGGCGGTTTTCTGCAGCGGAAGGGTTTCGGACGCGACCATCCCCCGCGAGCGAGCCGTGATCACCGACAGGCGGTAACGCTTGTTGGCCAGGGCAAAGGAAATCGCGTCGTCTTCGATATACGAACCCAGAATACCGGAAAATTTCTCCAGAATCGTTGCGGGGGAATCCTGTCTAGTAAAGCGGGCAGAAATATAAGCGTTCATGAACCGCCGGTAGCTGTCGGCGGCCTGCGGCTGAATCCAGGCGGCAAAGCGCCAGGCGCCCGCGGACGAACCGATGAGATGCACCGGCCGGGAGCGCCCCAGCAGACCCTGGGTCAGAAGCGTCTGATCGAAACCGCTCGCGACCAGCCAGCGGGGACCGACCGCCGCCCCATAGTAGGCGGTGACGGCGTCAAAACGAAAATCGCCGTCTCTGATGATTTCGTAAGCTTTTTTTCCGGCCTTGATGCGCAATCGGCTCATGAAAAGTACCCGGCAAAAATCTTGACACCTGTCTTTTTGTTTTGTAAATAGCACGCAAGCCGCCGGACAGCCTGTCCATGACCATGATTTCCCCGACGGTCCTTCATGCAGGAGTTGATGCGGCTTTTATCAATATTTACAGAAATTGCAAGGCCTTTTACCGAATTTCAGATTGAGGAAAACCATGGATATTTCCGCCAGTGTAAAAAAAATAGCCGCCGACGCGCTCACGGCGTCGCGCCTTCTTTCCCGCTCGCCGACCAGCGAGAAAAATGAAGTCCTGACGCGCATGGCCGAAGAGCTTCTTCGCAGCCGGGACCGGATTCTGTCCGCGAATCAGCGCGATGTGGCCGCCGCGCGGGAAAAGGGACTGTCGGCCGCCATGATCGACCGGCTGACCCTTCAGGACGCTACGTTGGCAGCCATGGCCCGGGGGCTTCGGGAAGTTGCGGCCCTGCCCGATCCGGTGGGAAAAGTGACGTCCATGTGGCGCCGCCCCAACGGTTTGCTGGTGGGACGAATGCGGATTCCTTTGGGCGTCATCGGCATCATTTACGAATCGCGCCCCAATGTCACGGTGGACGCCTCCGCTCTGTGCCTCAAATCCGGCAACGCGGTCATCCTGCGCGGCGGATCGGAAGCGATTCATTCCAACCTGGCCATTGCGTTTGTTCTGCAGGAGGTGCTGCAGAAAAGCCCTCTGCCGGATCACGCCATTCAGGTCATCCCGTTTACCGACCGTGAGGCGGTTTCGATCCTGCTCACGCTCGACGAACAGATTGATCTGATCATTCCGCGGGGCGGCGAGGAGCTGATCCGCGCCGTGGTGTCCCAGTCCAAAATCCCCGTCATCAAGCACTACAAGGGCGTTTGCCACATCTTCGTCGACGCCTCGGCCGATTTGGACATGGCCGTGAACATCTGCGCCAACGCCAAGGTGCAGCGCCCCGGCGTCTGCAATGCACTGGAAACCCTGCTGGTGCACGAGGATATTGCCGGCGCTTTTCTGCCGAAGGCGGCCGAGAGGCTCGAAAAGGACGGCGTGCGGCTTCGGGGCTGCGACATCACAAGAAAGATTTTGAAAAATATCGACGCGGCAACCGAAGAAGACTGGTTCGCGGAATACCTGGACCTGATCCTGGCCGTCCGGGTGGTGGCGTCGATCGACGAAGCCATCGCCCATATCGAAAAGTATGGGTCGCTGCACACGGAATCGATTCTTACAAAAGATTACGCGAACGCGCAGCGGTTTTTGAACGAGGTGAATTCCTCCACGGTCCTGGCCAACGCGTCCACCCGCTTTTCCGACGGCTTTGAACTGGGCCTCGGCGCGGAAATCGGCATTTCCACCACCAAACTGCACGCCTACGGGCCGATGGGACTGGAAGAACTGACCACCTCCAAGTTTATCATTTACGGCGATGGACAGGTTCGCACATGAAGCTCGGCCTCTTTGGCGGAACATTCAACCCGATCCATTTCGGACACTTGAGGGCCGCTCAGGAACTCGCGGAGCTTCTGAAATTGGACCGCATCTTCTTCATCCCCGCCGCGACCCCGCCGCACAAGGAAACCGGCGGGATCGTCTCCTTTGAACACCGCCTGCAGATGCTGCAACTGGCCGTTGCGGGAAACGATTCCTTTTCGATTTCGCATGTGGAAAATCTGCGGCCGGGAAAATCCTATTCCATCGACACCGTGCGCCATTTCCAGAAGGACGGCGATTCAAAGCTCGAATGTTTTTTTATCACCGGGCAGGACGCGTTTGACGCCATCACCACCTGGCATGACTGGAAAAACCTTCTGCGGCTGTGCCGTTTCGTGGTGATGACCCGCCCGGGGTATGAAAACCGGGGGCTTCATCAAATCCTGCCGCCGGACGTTGCCGGCCGCTACATTTATGACGCGGGGGGAAATGTCTTTCAGGATCAGGAAGGAGGAACCATTTTATTCCGCCGGACCACGTTTCTGGATATTTCGTCGTCGGAAGTCCGGAAAAGAATTCAACAGGGCCGATCCGTGCGCTATCTGACGCCGGACAGCGTCATCCGCTACATGGAAGCAAACCGGCTTTACCAATAGAATCGTCGGGATCTTCGG
>JAQVQT010000156.1 GCA_028701435.1 Smithellaceae bacterium
TTGAATGGCAAAACGCATCGAGGCGATTGGTAAAGTCGTCAAGCTTCGGCAGGTCCGGGCTCTGGAGGGTGTCGCTAAGGATGCGGCAGGTATCACTGAGCCCTGTGAGATTCCGGTCCATCCAGATTGGATTCTCCGGCAAATCGAGAAGCCCCCATTTGAGCGTCAGCAGGTGGCCGCAGAGATTTCCGCTGTCCACGGTGGAAATGTAGTGGGGGGGAAGCGTTTTTAGCGTCAACGTATCATACCAGTTATAAAAGTGGCCGCGGTGTCGTTCGAGCTTTTCCATGGTGCAAAATGTGTTAGCCGTGCGCCGGATGAGTTCTCCTTGAGTGATGAAGCCGAAATCAAAGGCCGACAAATTGGCCAGCAGCGCCAATCCCATATTGGTCGGTGAGGTGCGGTGCGCAATCACCGATCCCGGATGCTCCTGATAGTTATCCGGCGGAAGCCAGTTATCCTGCACCGTGACAAAGCTTTCAAAAAAAGCCCAGGTCCTTCGGGCAACCTGACGAAGGAAAGCCGCTTGTTCTTCCCTGATCTGGATGTCTTCTTTCACCCCGGGCCGGCCAAGCCACCAGACAATGGCGGGAGAGACCAACCAGCAAAAAAGCAGGGGAATCGCCATCCATAGCGCGCTGGGTCGCAGACAGGCCAGATAGACTGTGACCGCCAGAGCCAGGACGGGTCCGATCCACATCGAGCGGCAGGTGTCGGCAAAATCGTTTTTGGCATGATGTCTGTGATTGGTGAAGGGGTTCCACTCCAGGAGACGTTTATGCGTCACGATCATGCGCCAGACGGTGCGCAGAACCGCATCCAGGCTGTAAAAGGCCTCATAAGGCAGACAAGTGAGCGTAAAGAGAATCTGTAAACCCTGCCGCCCGGCCTGATGAAGGACAGAGTTTACGTGGTCTTTCCATAAAACTTCTCCGGGTTTGCGAAACATCTCCAGTAGGACCGCCAGGGCGGACGGCAGAAGAAGGATCCCCGCAACCAGCAGCGTCCAAAACCACGGCGGAGAAAGAACCGTCCATCCGGCGACAAGCAGAATCGTCAGGGCGGCCGGAAGAAGGCTACGACGGAGATTATCGAATATTTTCCACTGGGAGAGCCTGGAGAGTTCATTTTTGACAACACTCCGGTCGAAAGAGGGCACGGTGGACCGAAGCCAGCCGGCAATCTGCCAGTCCCCGCGGATCCAGCGGTGCCTGCGGCTGACATCGGTCCGGAACTGTGCGGGATATTCTTCGTAGAGCTCCACGTCGGAGATGAGTCCGGCACGGGCGTGGCAGCCCTCGATCAAGTCGTGGCTCAAGATCCGGTTTTCAGGAAGTCGCAGGTGGAGCGCCTTTTCAAACGCGTCAATGTCGTAGATGCCTTTGCCGACAAAAGACCCTTCACCGAAGACATCCTGATACACATCGGATACCATGCGTGTGTAAGGATCGATGCCTGTCTGGCCTCCCCAGAGACGGGAATAGCGGGTCTGCCGCATCCCCGAGAGGCTCTCGTTCAGACGGGGCTGCAAAATGCCGTACCCCTCGGTGATGATTTTTCGGGAGGCATCAAAGCGGGGGCGGTTCAGCGGATGAGACAGGGTTCCGATAAATTTTTGCGCGGCCTCGCGGGGCAGTTGCGTGTCGGTATCCAGGGTAATGATGTATTTGACATTGGAAAGCATCTCCGTTGCGCCGACCAGCCTCGAAAAAGCGTCCTTCGCGCCACCGCGCAGCAGGGCATTCAAGTCGGCCAGTTTCCCCCGTTTACGCTCATAGCCCATCCAGATTCGATCATGCGGGTTCCACCGGCGCGGACGGTGAAAAAGAAAGAACATGCCGCCTTTGGCGCCCCGGTATTTGTCGTGGAGGTCCTTGATGCCTTTTTCGACCACCCGCAGGAGTGCTTCGTCCTGTGGCATATGTTCGGATTCGGCGTCGGTAAAATCTGTGAGCAATCCAAAATGCAGGTTGTTGTCGCGGTTGGTCAGAAAACGGATTTCGAGCGATTCGATCAGGCGCTCAACACTTTTCTCATCCGACAGCATGGAGGGGATGACTACCAGCGTCGAGGATTCTGGTGGAATCTCCAGGGAAAAATCCATGCGCGGCAGGAGACGCGGGCGCGCCAGAAGCGTCGCAATCCAGTGGGTCAGCGCAACACCCAGGGAGCTTGCGCAAAGCAATAACACCGGAGCCATGGCCGTGAGAAACCATAAGGGGAAACCATCATCATGAAGCTTGCTGATCAGGATTCCCGAAAGGCAAAGCGTGATGAGCATGACACCGCCCAGATAAAGCAGCAAGGGAACACGACACAGGGTTCTTTTAAAAAATTCGAATAAGGGCAAGCGCATTTTGGCATTTTTTTCAAGCTGCCCAAGCCCTTTGTCTATGAGGTAGTACCCGACATGATGCATCCGCTCATCCGCGGCGTTTTGCGCCCGGGCCGCAGCCGCCAGATCCACAGCGATCCGCGCGACGTCGCGTTCGAAGATCGGCGAGTGCTTAGCGATTCTTTCCACAACATGACGATAATGGTCGCGTGTGACAAAGTCCATCCGGATATAGACATCGGCAGGGTCTTCCCGGAGCACTTTTTCCACCACGCTCAGGGTTTCGACAAATTCGCACCAGTCCATCGTTGTCAGAAACCGAAGCGCCCCGATGCTGTTGCTCACAGAGGCCTGGTCCGCGGCCTGCTGCTGGTTGTCTGCGTGGATCAGTTGTTCAATGGTAAGATGCGATTCGGAGAGCCTTTGGTCGACCCAACTCAGAGGAAGGGCCAGGGATGGATTGCTCCCGTGCAGCCTGCGTGCGAATTCCGCGACAAAGGCGTTCGACAGCGACGGATCGGACCGGGCCATATCCGCAATGGACAAAACGAGGTTTTTGGGATCACGCTTGGCGATATCGAGCATCTGATTGGCCCACGTTGTGGCGTACGCCCGGTCGGCGATGTCGACCATGATGCGGGTGGAGATCCGTCGGATATTTTCAATCAATGCCAGACGCAGCATGATCGGGATCGCCCATAGCTCGCCTAGTTTCAGGTAGGAAGCAGATTGGTAGGCGGTAATAAAGCTGACCAGATTTTCCAGATCCACCCTGCCGTCTCCATGCGAGATGATCTCCTGGGCCAAGTCATAGACGCGCGGCAGACCGGCTGCGTCCCCTTGGGTCAACCAGGGCAGTCCCCGACTGTAACCCCGCGACAGGTGGCGCTTGGCGGTGCGGATATTTTCTTCGATGAGGTAGAAGTTATCGAGCAGCCATTCCTCCGCAGGTGCGATGGACCTGCTTTCCGAAACGACCGTGGTAAGCTTCTTGATCGTTTCGACGACAATCTCCTCATTGTCGTGAAGTCTTCCCAGGAGCCTCTCTTCGGCTTTGGTGTTTGATAATTGATGTGTGGCCGCCAGTTTCATGCCGTGCTGCTTCATTTGCTCGGCTGAAAGCAGCTCCGCCCGGAGAGGCGTCTCCGCACGAATCGTTTTTTCCCTGAATCCTTTTTGCGCAAAAAGGCGTTTGATACGTTTCCAGATGTCGGTTGCCGACTGATAGATCAGGTTCAATGTGTTTGTCCTCGTATGAAAGAAGTTCTGCCCGCAGGGTTATGGAATGACGCTTTTGCCGTCGCATCCGGACTAGAGGATGGAACTCTTGCCGTTATAGCGTTTGCGATCGTAATACTTTTCCACGTCGATGAGATTGAGGTGATCAATGACCTCTTTCATCGGCACCGAAGTGATTTCGCCTTGTCGATAGCTGACCATTCTGCCGAAATCCTCATTGACGATCATGTCCACGGCCGCAATGCCGAACCAACGGGCCATCAGCCGATCCCGCGCGGAGGGTGATCCGCCGCGCTGGAGATGACTTAAAATGACATAGCGGGCGGAAAACCCCGTTTTATCCTCGATATGCTGCGCAATGTAGGCGGCGATTCCCCCGAGCGACCGGTGACCGAACTCGTCCACCTTGTCGTTTTGGCAGAATTCCTTTTTGTCCTGAGTGGTTGCGCCTTCGGAGACGACAAGAATGCTGTATTGAACCTCCCTGCCGCGGCGGGCGTCAAGCAGGCTGCAGACGCGTTCCATGTCGAAGGGAACCTCCGGAATCAAAATAATGTAGGCCCCACTGCACTCGCCGCCGTGAAGAGCCAGCCAGCCGGCATGTCGCCCCATGGTTTCGACCACGAAAATTCTGTTGTGCGATCCGGCAGTTGTCCGGAGACGATCAATCTCTTCGGTAATGACATTCACCGCCGAGTCAAAGCCCAGGGAATAATCCGTGCCGACCAGATCGCCGTCAATGGTCTTGGGAATGCCCACGGTTTTGATGCCCCGTCGATAAAGCTTGGAGGCCACCCCCAACGTATCCTCTCCGCCGATGGCGACAATGGCATCAATGCCCAACTTGCCGATATTTTCGATCACCCTGCCCGAGACGTCTTTTTGCGGATGAAACGGGTTGGTTCGGGATGTGCCGAGATTCGTTCCACCGTAGCGGTCCCATGTACGCACGATCTCCTCATCGAGTTTCAACGTGTGCCGGGCGAGGCTTTCGGGATCATCGGGATTCACCTCCACGAGCCCCCGCCACCCCTCGCGGATGCCCAACACATCAAACCGGATGGACCGTTCTTTTTCGCACAGAGGATCAAGCGCCGATTTGGTCACCCACTTAATTGCGCCGTTGA
>JAQVQT010000015.1 GCA_028701435.1 Smithellaceae bacterium
GGCTCCGGTTCTGTTCGTCCAGCACATGGATTTCGCCGTGGCGGTTCATGACCACGTAATCGTTTTCTTTCGTCTTGGCCGTATTCAGGCTCACGAATTTGACCCGGCCGTCATGACGCGCCTCCAGTGTGGAGTGCTCGTCAAACTTGGCCGTGCCGCCGATGTGGAACGTTCTCATGGTGAGCTGCGTGCCGGGTTCGCCGATGGACTGGGCGGCTACGATGCCGACCGCCTCGCCGATGTTCACCAGGTGACCGTGGGCCAGATCGCGCCCGTAGCACATGGCGCATACGCCGTGTTTGGCCCGGCAGGTCAGCACGGAGCGGATATTCACGCGCTCAATGCCCGCGCGGTCGATTTTTTCCGCCAGGGCTTCATCGATGGCCTCATTGGCCTTTACGATCACTTCGTCGGTGAAGGGATCCCGGATTTCCTGCAGGGCGACGCGGCCCAGCACACGCTCGCCGGCCGTTTCAATGATTTCACCGCCCTCCATCAGCGCGGACACATAGAGTCCGTCAACCGTTTCGCAATCCTGCTCGGTGATGATGCAGTCCTGCGCCACATCAACCAGCCTTCGGGTCAGGTAGCCGGAGTTCGCCGTTTTCAGGGCCGTATCCGCCAGGCCCTTGCGGGCGCCGTGCGTGGAAATGAAGTACTGCAAAACCGTCAGCCCTTCACGGAAGTTGGCCGTAATCGGCGTTTCGATGATTTCGCCGGAGGGCTTCGCCATCAGGCCGCGCATGCCGGCCAGCTGCCTGAGCTGCTGTCCGGAGCCGCGGGCGCCGGAATCCGCCATCATGTAAATCGGGTTGAAGCTCTCGATTCTGCGCTTCCTGCCGTCGGAGCCCGCCACTTCTTCCGTGCTGATGCCGGTCAGCATTTCGGAAGCGATTTTTTCCGTCGCCTGCGCCCAGATGTCGATCACCTTGTTGTAGCGTTCACCGTCGGTAATCAGACCGTCCATGTACTGCTTCTGAATTTTCAACACATCCTTGTCGGCCTGCGCCACAATGTTTTTCTTGTTTTCGGGAATGATCATATTGCCGACGGCAAAGGACAGACCGGAAATCGTCGCATATTTGAATCCCAGATCCTTGAGTCGGTCGGCCAGCAATACCGTGGTTTTATCGCTGCAAACCCGGTAGCAGTGGTCGATCAGGTTGGCCAGCTCCTTCTTGTTCATCAGCTTGTTGATCGCGTCAAAACTGATTTCCTCGGGGAGAATCTCATACAGGACGATGCGTCCGGCCGTCGTTTCCTTCCGTTCCGATTCAATGCGGACTTTGATTTTCGCATGCAGGTCAATCGCCCCCGCGTCCAGCGCCGAGCGCACTTCGTCCGGACCGGAGAAGATCATGCCTTCGCCCTTGACATCCTTCTTCGCGCGGGTCAGATAATAAATCCCCAGGACGATGTCCTGGCTGGGAATGATGATCGGCTTGCCGTTGGCCGGGGAGAGGATGTTGTTCGTGGACATCATCAGCACCCGCGCTTCGGTCTGCGCCTCGATGGACAGCGGCACGTGGACGGCCATCTGATCGCCGTCAAAGTCCGCGTTAAAGGCCGTGCAAACCAGCGGATGCAGGCGGATCGCCTTTCCTTCGATCAGCACCGGTTCAAACGCCTGCATGCCCAGACGGTGCAGGGTCGGCGCGCGGTTCAGCATCACCGGGTATTCCCGCACGACTTCGTCGACGGCGTCCCAGACTTCGGAGGTTTCCCGCTCCACCATTTTCTTGGCGCTTTTGACCGTCGTCACATAGCCTTTTTCCAGCAGGCGGTTATAGACAAAGGGTTTGAAAAGTTCGAGCGCCATCTTTTTGGGCAGCCCGCACTGATGCAGCCGCAGATCGGGGCCCACCGTGATCACGGAACGGCCGGAATAATCGACGCGCTTTCCCAGCAGATTCTGGCGGAAACGACCTTGCTTGCCCTTGAGCATGTCCGACAGAGAGCGCAGCGGCCGTTTGTTGGTTCCGGTAATGGCGCGTCCCCGGCGGCCGTTGTCGAAGAGAACATCCACGGCTTCCTGCAGCATGCGCTTTTCATTGCGGATAATGATTTCCGGGGCGTTGAGCTCCTGAAGCCGTTTGAGCCGGTTGTTCCGGTTGATCACGCGCCGGTATAGATCATTGAGATCGGAGGTGGCGAAGCGGCCGCCGTCCAGCGGAACCAGAGGTCGCAAATCCGGCGGAATCACCGGCAGAACGGTCAACACCATCCACTCCGGCTTGTTGCCCGATTTGCGCAGCGCCTCGACAACCTTGAGCCTTTTGACGATTTTTTTCTTTTTGGTGTCGGAGATGGACGTAACCACTTCCGCCCGGAGCTCTTCGTAGAGCTTGTCCAGATCGATTTCTTCCAGAAGCTGACGTACGGCCTCGGCGCCGATGCCGGCGACAAACCCGTTCTCTCCGTACTGTTCCTTCGCTTCGATGTACTCTTCGTCGGTGAGGAGCTCTTTCTTTTTCAGGGGCGTTTCTTTCGGGTCCAGCACAATCCAGGATTCAAAGTAGAGGACTTTTTCCAGTTCCTTGAGCGTCAGATCCATCACGTTGCCGATGCGGCTGGGCAGGCTTTTTAAAAACCAGATATGCGCAACCGGCGTCGCCAGCGTAATGTGCCCCATCCGCTCGCGGCGCACCTTGGACTGAATCACTTCGACGCCGCATTTTTCGCAGACCACACCGCGGTGCTTCATCCGCTTGTAGCGCCCGCAAAGACATTCATAGTCTTTGACCGGCCCGAAGATCTTGGCGCAGAACAGACCGTCGCGCTCCGGCTTGAAGGTCCGGTAATTGATCGTCTCCGGCTTCTTGACTTCGCCGTTCGACCAGGAAAGGATCTTTTCCGGCGAGGCAATCGAAATCTTCATGGCGTTGAAGCGAATCGGATTTTTGGGTTTTTCAAAATAGCTGAAAACGTCTTCCACAGATTTTTCTCCTGTTTTTTAAAACAAAATTGCGGGGCTACTCTTCCTCGACCAATTCCACGTCCAGTCCGAGGCTCTGGAGTTCCTTCACCAGAACATTGAAGGATTCCGGCAGACCCGGCTCGAAGGTATGTTCCCCTTTGACGATGGATTCGTAAATCCGTGTGCGTCCGGCGACATCGTCGGACTTGACCGTCAAAAATTCCTGCAGGGTATAGGAAGCGCCGTAGGCTTCCATGGCCCAGACTTCCATTTCTCCCAGCCGCTGACCGCCGAACTGGGCCTTGCCGCCCAGCGGCTGCTGGGTCACCAGCGAATAGGGCCCGATCGAACGGGCATGAATTTTGTTGTCCACCAAATGATGAAGCTTCAGCATGTAGATAATGCCGACGGTGACTTCCTGATCAAAGGGCTCGCCGGTCCGGCCGTCGAACAGGACCGCCTGTCCGGTTTCCGGAAGGCCCGCCGTATCCAGCAATTTGCGGATTTGCGGTTCGGGACAGCCGTCGAAAACGGGGCTGGCCACCAGCATGCCTTTTTTCAGGCGACCGACAAACCGCTTGATGTCTTCGGCGGACGCTTTTTCCAAAAACTCGTCAAAGTCCGGAGAGGAGTAGGTTTTCCTCAATTCACTTTTGATCTGATGGAGGTTGTTGTTCTTTTCCAGCAATTCATTCAGGCCTTCGCCGATGGATTTTGCCGCCCAGCCCAAATGGGTTTCGAGGATCTGGCCGACATTCATCCGGGAAGGAACACCCAGCGGATTGAGGATAATATCGACCGTGGAGCCGTCTGAAAAATAGGGCATGTCTTCTTCCGGAAGAATCCTGGACAGCACGCCTTTGTTGCCGTGGCGTCCCGCCATTTTGTCGCCCACGGACAATTTCCGCTTGATGGCGACATAGACTTTCACCATTTTAATGACGCCGGGCGGCAGCTCATCGCTGGCCTGAATCTTCTCCAGCTTTTCCTCAAAGCGGGCCTTTACAAAATCGATTTTTCTTTCCATCACGGAAAGCAGGTTCGCCAGCTTTTCTTCCGAGCCGTCGTGCTCCGCCAGCGTGACGTCCTTCCAGTACATGAAAGGAATTTCCTGCCAGAGGTCGCGGGTGATTTTTTCGCCCTTCTTGAGAAGGGTTTTCTTTTTCACATCCACGATCCTGCCGGCCGCTGTTTTGCCGACCACCAGTTTGGCGATGTCTTTCTTGATGGATTCCGCCAGAATCCGGATTTCATCATCGCGGTCCTTCGTCAGCTTTTCAATCGCTTCTTCTTCGATCGCCTGCGAGCGCAGATCCTTGTCGGCGCCTTTGCGCGTGAAAATCTTGGCGTCGATCACCGTACCTTCCACGCCGGGCGGCACGCGGAGCGACGTGTCGCGCACATCACTTGCTTTTTCTCCAAAAATCGCCCGCAGCAGTTTTTCCTCCGCGGACAGCTGCGTTTCGCCCTTGGGCGTAATCTTGCCGACCAGAATATCTCCGGGTTTCACGGACACGCCGAGACGAATAATGCCGCTTTCGTCGAGGTTCCGGAGCGCTTCTTCGCCGACGTTGGGAATGTCGCGCGTGATTTCTTCCTTGCCCAGTTTGGTGTCGCGGGCCATGGTTTCAAATTCTTCAATATGAATGGACGTGTAAATGTCTTCCTTGACAATCCGCTCGCTGACCAGAATCGAGTCTTCGTAATTGTACCCGCCCCAGGACATGAAGGCCACCATCACGTTCCGGCCCAGCGCCAGTTCGCCGGTGTCCGTCGCGGGGCCGTCGGCCAGAATGTCTCTCTTCCCGACGCGGTCGCCGACGGAGATAATGGGCTTCTGGTTAAAGCAGGTGTCCTGGTTGGAGCGCTGATACTTGGACAGCGTGTAGATATCCACCCCGGTGTCCAGGCCGTCTTCTTCCGGCTTGTCGGCGCGAACCACGATGCGCGAAGCATCCACGCTTTCGACAATGCCGGACCGTTTGGACACCATGACGGCCCCGGAATCGCGGGCCACCACCGATTCCATGCCCGTGCCGACCACCGGCACTTCGGGGCACATGAGCGGCACGGCCTGGCGCTGCATGTTGGAGCCCATGAGCGCGCGGTTGGCGTCGTCATGCTCCAGAAACGGGATCAGGGCCGCCGCCACCGAAACCAGCTGATCGGGGGCCACGTCCATCATTCGGATTTCTTCCGGCATGGCCGAGACAAAGTCGCCGCCTTTTCGGACCGAAATCAGTTCTTCCTCAAATTTTCCCTTTTTATCGAGCGGCCGGTCCGCCGGAGCAATGAGCTGGTTTTCCTCTTCGATGGCCGTCATGTATTTCACATCATTCAGCACTTTGCCGTTCTCGACCAGGCGGTACGGGCTTTCGATGAAGCCGAATTCGTTGACCCGGGCATAGGTACTGAGAGAAACAATTAAGCCGATATTCGGGCCTTCCGGCGTCTCGATCGGACAGATGCGGCCGTAATGCGTCGAATGAACGTCGCGGACCTCAAATCCGGCGCGCTCGCGGGTGAGCCCTCCGGGCCCCAGCGCCGACAGCCGGCGTTTGTGCGTGATTTCGGACAGCGGATTCGTCTGGTCCATGAACTGGGAGAGCTGGCTGGAGCCGAAAAACTCATTCACCACGGCCGACACGGGTTTGGCGTTGATCAGGTCGTGCGGCATCATGGTTTCAATGTCCTGAAGGCTCATTTTTTCCTTGATCGCCCGCTCCATGCGCACCAGGCCGATGCGGTACTGATTTTCAATCAGTTCGCCCACGGAGCGAACGCGGCGGTTCCCCAGATGATCGATGTCGTCCACGCTGCACTCGCCCACGCCGTTTTTCAAATCGATCAGATATTTGACGGACGCCAGAATATCTTCGTTGCGCAGGACCGTCAAATCCGTCGGGACGTTCAGCTTGAGTTTATAGTTCATCTTGGCCCGGCCGACATCCGACAAATCGTAGGTTTCCAGTTCAAAAAAGAGGCTGTTGAAAAACTTCGCCGCGGTCTCCGGGGTGGGCGGATTGCTGGGCCGAAGCCTGCGGTAGATTTCCATAATCGCGTCTTCCGCGGTGTCGATGCGGTCCATGAGCAGCGTGTCGCGAATGGAGGCGTTGTCCATGTCTTCATCGATGTGGATGAAGTTCAATTCCCTGACGCCCTTCTCCTGGGCGATCTCAAGGCCGTTTAGCGGAAGCTCTTCGTTGCAGCGGAAAAGAATTTCTCCCGTCGCGGGATCCTGAACATTCGAGGAAAGAATTTTCCCGGTCAAATCCGCTTCTTTGATCGCCACGCGCTTGATCCCGGCGTCCATGATCTTCTTGAGCAGGGGCCGGGTGAGCTTGCGCCCTTTCTTGACGATGACTTCATCGCTTTTCGGGTCTTTGATGTCTTCCGGCGCCTTCTGCCCGGTCAGGGATTCATCAACCCCGAAGTAGATCTTTTCCCCCTCGAGGGTAATCTTTTCAATGTGGTAGAAATAGTTCAGAAGAAATTCCGTCGAATTGCCCATGGCTTTGAGCAGAATCGTGACGGGCATCTTGCGGCGACGGTCGATGCGAACATACAGCAGGTCCTTGGAATCAAATTCCAGATCCAGCCAGGATCCGCGAATGGGAATCACACGCGCCGAATAAATCAGTTTGCCGGAGGCGACCGTCTTTCCCTTGTCGTGATCAAAAAAGATCCCGGGCGACCGGTGCAGCTGACTGACGATCACGCGCTCCGACCCGTTGACGATAAACGTGCCGTTTTCGGTCATCAGCGGAATTTCACCGAAGTAAATTTCCTGTTCTTTAATGTCGCGGATCGGCTTGGTCTCGGACGCTTCCCGGCTGATGCGGCCGTCGGCGAGCCGGTCGGTGTCAAACACCATCAGACGGACCACGATTTTCAAAGGAGCGGCATAGGTCATGCCCTTTTGAATGCACTCCTTCATGTCGTACCGGACATCGCCGATCTTGTAGCTGACAAATTCCAGGGAGCATTTTCCGCTGAAGTCCGAAATGGGGAAAACGCTCTTAAAAGCGCCCTGCAAGCCGACATTGCGCCGTTTGGCCAAGGGCACGTCGGCCTGCAGGAACTTTTCGTAGGATCGTGTCTGAATCTCGATCAGATTGGGAATGTCCTGTACTTTTTTTACGCGACCAAAATTTTTTCTAAAGTCACCCATGGTATCCTTGAATTCAATGGTGGAGTGAAAATTACCTTATTTAATCTCGACCGTTCCGCCGACTTCCTCGATCTTCTTCTTGATTTCGGCGGCTTCCTCTTTGGAAACGGCTTCTTTAATCGGCTTGGGCACGCCTTCCACCAGATCTTTGGCTTCTTTCAGGCCCAGTCCGGTGATCGCGCGAACGACTTTGATGACCTGAATCTTTTCCGCGCCGAATCCCGTCAGAACGGCGTTGAACTCCGTCTTTTCTTCCGCGGCGGGCGCGGCGCCCGCGGCCTGCCCGGGCATCGCCACGGCGGCCATCATCGGAGCGGCGGCGGACACGCCGAATTTTTCTTCCAGTTCCTTCACCAGATGGGAAAGCTCCAGCACGGTCATGTTTTCAATAAACTTTACGACATCTTCTTTCGTGATTTGATCAGCCATTTTTCTATTCCTCTTTCGTATGGTTTTATGAGTTTAATGTTTGCTTTTTCTCGCTGTAGGCATGGAGCACCTGCACAAAGCTTCTGGGCACCGCGCTCAAAACCGTAACCAGCGACGTCGGCACCGCCGCCATGACCGAAACCAGTTTGCCCAGAAGAACTTCTCTGCCGGGTAAATCGGCCAGCGCGGTAATGTCCGCTTTCGTCAGCATTTTGCCGTCGAGCACGCCGACTTTGATATCCAGTTCAGGATTTTTCCTGGCAAATTCCACGAGCGCCTTGGTCGGCGCCACCGGATCTTTATAACTCAAGACAACGGCGACGGGATACTTGAAATGATCCGCCAAAATCGAAAAGCCGGTTTCTCTTGACGCGATGCCCAGCAGGGTGTTTTTGACGACCTTCAGCTCCGCATCGTTTTTGCGCAATGCGTTCCGCAGGGCTTCCATTTTTTCAACGTTCATGGCGTTGAAACTGGTCAGAACACCCAAATTGGCCTTTTTGAGCTTTTCCTGAAGCTCGGATACAATTTGTTCCTTTGTTCTTCGATCCAATTTATCAGCCTCCTTTCACGATTATTTTCTACCTGAGGCCGAAAAACCAAGCCGCACACGAAATAGAAAACGGTCGATCCCGCCTTTCCGATCCCCGTTTCCAGAAAAATGGATTACCCCGAAGCCGGTTTGGTAATTATTTTCCGCACTACGAGTCTCGGCAGGCCCTTGTCCGTTTAAACTTCCGTACCTGCTGTCTTCGACCTGATACTGCTTGCACCGTAAACGGACGCTGCGTTGCTGCGAACGCGGCATCCGCGAATTTTTTCTTCAGCTTACGCTTTTGATATCCAGCGGATCAATCTTCACCCCCGCGCCCATCGTGCTGGAGATCGCAATGCTTTTAATATAGGTTCCCTTGCTGGATGCGGGTTTCAACTTGATGATGGTCTCCAGAAGCGCCGTGATGTTTTCGTGAAGTTTTTCAGCGCCGAAAGACACTTTGCCCACCGGCGAATGCACGATGCCGGCTTTTTCCACGCGGAATTCCACCTTGCCGGCCTTCAGTTCCCTGACCGCATTGGCGATATCAAACGTAACCGTTCCCACTTTGGGATTGGGCATCAGGCCGCGCGGGCCCAGAATCTTGGCGATTTTCCCCACGGACCCCATCATGTCCGGCGTGGCAATCACGCGGTCAAACTCCAGCCAGCCGCCTTTGATCTTTTCAATGATTTCTTCGTTGCCGACGAGATCCGCTCCGGCGTCCAGAGCTTCTTTCTCCTTCTCGCCCTTGGCAAAAACCAGCACGCGGACGGTTTTCCCCAGGCCGTTGGGCAATACCACGCTGCCCCGAACCATTTGATCGGCGTGCGCCGGGTTGACGCCCAGGCGGACGGCGGCGTCCACCGTCTCATCAAATTTGACTCCCGCCATGGATACCACCATTTCCGTAGCCTCTTTCAGCGTGTAGCGCCTGGTCGGCTCGACCTTTTTCTTCGCAGCGATAATGCGTTTGCCTCGTCTTAACATGATCAAACCTCTTCCTTGTTAACCTGCTATTTCTATTCCCATGGACCTTGCCGTGCCGGCAATAATTCTGACCGCGCCTTCGAGATCGACGGCGTTCAGATCATTGAATTTCAGCTGCGCAATGTCCTGAACCTGTTTGGCCGTGACGGTTCCCACTTTTTCCCTTTTGGGGTCGGCGGCGCCCTTGGCGACCTTGGCCGCCTGTTTGAGCAGGACGGACGCGGGCGGCGTTTTGGTGATGAACGTGAACGATCGGTCCGCGTAGACCGTAATCACCACGGGAACAATCATGCCTTCCTGGTTTTGTGTCATCGCGTTGTAGGCCTTGCAAAATTCCATGATATTCACGCCGTGCTGGCCCAGGGCCGGCCCGATCGGAGGCGACGGGGTCGCCTTTCCCGCTTTAATCTGCAATTTAATGTTCGCAATCACTTTTTTTGCCATAATCATCACCTGAATTGTAAATTTTTTAGGCCTGTGCCTTGGGCCTTGTCGTTTCTCATCCCCGACCTACTGCCCCTGGGTAACCTGAATAAAATCCAGCTCCACCGGCGTCGGGCGGCCGAAGATGCTTACAATCACCCTCAGTTTGCTTTTTTCCGGCCGGACTTCGTCAATCACACCGTCGAAATTGGTGAAGGGTCCGTCGATGATCTTCACATGGTCTCCGACGTCAAACTTGAATTTGGGCTTCGGCTTCAGTGTTCCCTCGTCAATCCGGACCTTGAGGTTCTCAACGTCTTTATCCGGAATCGGGGAAGGCTTGTCCTTGCTGCCGATAAAACCGGTCACCTTCGGCGTATTCTTGACAATATGCCAGTTTTCATCGCTCATTTCCATGCGCACCAGGATGTAGCCCGGAAAAAATTTGCGCTTGGAGGTTTTCTTTTCTCCGGAAATCAACTCCACCACGTCTTCTTCCGGAATGAGAATGTCCGAGAAATACGCCTGGGCACCGGCCAGTTCAATCCTTTCCTGAAGGCTCAGTTTTACCTTGTTCTCAAATCCCGAATACGTATGAACGACGTACCATTTAAAAGCCATGAAGTTACCCTAAAATGAATTTGACCAGTTTTGCGAGAATCAGGTCGATCACGCCCAGGTACAGGGCTGAAATCGCAACAATCACCATGACCACTCCCGTGGAAGCCAGCGTCTGCTTCCGGGTCGGCCAGGTGACCTTTTTCAACTCCGTCTTCGCCTGGGTGAGAAACTGTACCGCCCTGTCGAACAGCAACTTGAATTTTTCCATATCGTCGGCCTTTGCATTCGGGAAAAACTGGCAGGCCAGGAGGGACTTGAACCCCCAGCATCCGGATTTGGAGTCCGGCGCTCTATCCATTAGAGCTACTGGCCTGCGTCAATTCTCCGCTACTTGGTTTCTCTGTGCAGTTTGTGTCCGCGGCAAAACTTGCAGTATTTCTTCATTTCCAGACGGTTTTGCATGGTGCGCTTGTTTTTCGTCGTCGTGTAATTTCTCTGCTTGCATTCCGTACAGGCCAAAATAATGTTGTTTCTCATACGTCTCCTTCACTGGAGCCCACGACCAGGATTGAACTGGTGACCTCATCCTTACCAAGGATGTGCTCTACCAACTGAGCTACGTGGGCGCGGCGTTACGCTTGTCTGTCAGCGCCAAAAAGCAACCTGGAGCGGGAAACGGGATTCGAACCCGCGACCCTCAGCTTGGAAGGCTGACGCTCTAGCCCCTGAGCTACTCCCGCTTATTTCAAAAAACTGGTGGAGGGGGGAGGATTCGAACCTCCGTAGGCTCCGCCGGCAGATTTACAGTCTGCTCCCTTTGGCCGCTCGGGAACCCCTCCAGATATGTGGCTCATCTGGAGCTGGCGATGGGACTCGAACCCGCAACCTGCTGATTACAAATCAGCTGCTCTACCGATTGAGCTACGCCAGCAAACCTTTTAAATCATTACATTTTCACACAAACCAGTTGTTGTTTTGAACGCAAAAAAGCGACTACACTGCTTCGTGCGAATTGAGGACATTAATTTTTATACTTGCTTTTGTCAAGTAAATTTTTAAATTCTTTAGAAAAAATCTTCCGGTCCAGAAAAAGGGGGAATTTAATCCTTATCGCTGAAATAATTTGCGGAGAAGATATAAATTTCCGTTTCCTTGTCTTTCCATGCCTTATGGGGCAAACCCGCTTTGAAGCACGTCTCCCGAAGAAATGTTTCCCGGTCCCAGCCATACTCGGTCGCCACCTGCGGCAGAAGCAAACCGGAGTTATAGCCCCTGACGACGTACAGACCGTGCTTCCCCACCTCAATTTCATCAATGCCTTGAATCTTCTGCAGAGGGCTCAACACCGATATTTCAAAGCTCAAATCACGGATTTCCTCGCTCTTCACGGACGGAAAACGCGGATCATGAAAAGCCGCGGCGACCGCCATTTCCTGCACCGTTTCTCCCAGCGGTTTAACCGCCTTGATGTATCCGATGCAGCCGCGCAGATGCCCCCTTTTCTTCAAGGTGACAAACGCGCCCCTTTTCTCCTTGAGGATGGACAAATCCATCGATAGCCTGGGCAATTCGCGGTTTGCGACCTTGGCGATAATCGCCCTTTTGGCAATCTCCAAAAGCGTCTTTTTTTCCTGATCCGTCAGCTCCATATGAACCTCTTTTTCTTATTGGTAATAAACGGCTGAAGCATAGCCGACCACGGATTGACGATCCCCCGTCACTTCTCCGGAATGGGCGTACTTCAAAACGAGCGAGTGAGAAGCTCCCAGCTCTCTGGCGGCCAGCATGGCCACCGCCATCGGTCCTCCGCCGCAGGCCTCCGTACGGTCGCGCGCCAGATTCTCCAGAAGACCTTCAGCATCGCTGTCCCGCATATGCGTAAGCGCCACGCCATCGAGTGCTCTTGCTTCTTTATCCTCATGAAAATGCGACAGATCGCTGCTGGCGACAATCAGCAGGCGCCGGTCTTTGCCCGCCCGTACGATCGCCTCCGCCAGTTTTCGGCAGGTTGCGGCGTTCTGGTCCCCCATCACCAGCGGGACAAAGGAGAAGTCGCCCAGAGCAACCTGCAGGAAAGGAAGCTGAATTTCCAGGGAATGCTCCCCGGCGTGAGCCGTCGGAAAATCGACGAGAACCCCGCTGGAACGCTTCATTTCTCCTGCCAGTTTTTCATGGACCGGCACCCGGCCCAGGGGGGTTTCAAAAGCTCCGCCGCCCCAGACGGAAACACCCGGAAAAGCGACCCGGTGGGAGGGCCCGATCAAAACGACTCCTTCGTATTTTTTGCCCCGAACGAGCCCATAAGCGTAAGCCGCCACCTGACCGGAATACCGGTAACCGGCATGAGGCGCGATCAGGCCGACAACCTCTCCGGAAAGCTTCCGGTCAGGAACCTTTTGAAAATATCCGGCAATCTCCCGCCTTAAAACGGACGGATCGCCGGGATACCAGGAACCGGCAATGACGGATTTTCGCACATTGTCCATTCGCCTGCCTCTACTTGAAACGCCAGATCGTCCCCTGCTGACTGTCCAGAACGTCAACGCCGAGCCCGGCCAGCTCGTTTCTCAATGAATCCGCTTCCTCCCAGCGGCCCGCTTGTCTGGCTGCTTCCCTTTTTCGAATCAGCTCGTTGATTGGCCGATCGTCAATTTGCTTTTTGAAATCAATAACTTGAAGAACGTCATTGATTTTTTGAAGCGCCTCGAGGATCTTGCGGGCGTCCTGCCTGCTGATGTTTCCCCCGGCCAAAGGCGCGTTGATTGCGCCGATAAATTCAAAAAGCGCTGCCAGCGCGCCTGAGATGTTGAGGTCATCGTCAAGGGCCTGCTCAAAACCGTGGTTAAGGTCATAAATCAGCTGATCCACTTCCGGAAAATTCAAAGCGGTATTTCGGATCGTCTGCAACCGGGAAATAAACGTGTCCATTTTCTTGACGGTGTTTCTGGACATTTGCAGAGCATTCGTCGAATAGCTGATCGGCTTGCGGTAATTCATGCTCAGCAGAAAAAACCGGATATCCCGGCCGCCGTACCCGCTTTGCCTGAGATCATCCATCGTTACGGTATTATTCAATGAGCGGGACATCTTTCGGCCGTCCACCAGGATCAGTTCAGCCCCGATCCAGTATTTTGCGCCGCTGTGTCCGGAACACGCCTTGTTGATCGCGATAAGATTTTCGCAGTGGGGAAAGGTTTCATCCGCCCCGCTGATGTGGATGTCATAGGCCGCGCCCAGATATTTCCGGGAAATAGCGGCACATTCCAGATGCCAGCCCGGCCGGACATTGCCCCACTTCGTCCTGGAATAAATCCCCCTTTTCAGCTCTCCCAGACCGGCCCTTTTTAAAAGAGCAAAGTCCGCCGGAGAATCCTTTTCGTAATCATCGAGATCGACCGACCGGCCGGTCCGGGTTTTGGCCAGGTCGATATTGGACAGACTGCCGTAGTCTTCCAGTTTGGAGATGTCGAAATAAACGGAGTGCAGCTTCTCATAGGCGTATCCGCGATCGACCAGCTTTTCCACGATCTTGAGCGTGGCCTCAACATCTTCGGAGGCTTTCACGTAGATATTGTCCGGACGGATCTGTAAAAACCGGACATCCTCCAGAAAAATCCGCAAATATTTATCGGAATAATCCGCGAGATTCATGCCCGCCTTTTCCGACCCCCGGATGGACTTGTCGCTGCAATCGACGATATCGACAACATGCTTGACGGCGAAGCCCTTGAAGGTCAGATAGCGGCACAGCAGGTCGGACACCACCAGACGCCGGTAATTTCCCAGATGAGGAGCGTCATGAACGGTCGGGCCGCAGGTGCGCAGCCGCACCTCCTCCGGTTTCAGCGGACGGAAAAGCGTTTTCCGGCGCCTGAGCGCGTTGTAAAAGCTGATCGTCGCCAGTTCTTCTTTGACCGTGAACAATTCCGTGCTCAGGTAGCGCTCTCCGCTGTCCGGAAAAATGACCACGATCGTCCCTTCTTCCCGTTGACGGGCTTTCTCGGCTGCGACAAACATGGCCGCGCCGGAACTCATGCCGGCGAGAATGCCTTCTTCGCGGGCCAGCCGGCGGGACATTTCAAAAGCGTCTTCATCCAGGATATTCACCTTTTCATCCAGACGCTTCTTGTCATAGATTCCGGGGCGGTAGGACTCGCGCATATTTTTGAGGCCCTGGATCTTATGCTGCAGGTAAGGCTCGACGCCGATGATCTGAATGCGCGGATCGAGTTCCTTGAGCCTCTGCGAAATGCCCATCGCGGTGCCGGTGGTTCCGAGCGTGACCACCACCACGTCAATCCGGCCTTCCGTCTGTTCCCAGATTTCCTGCGCCGTCCCGAAATAATGGGCGGAGACGTTGTCGGGGTTGTTGAATTGATCGGTGCCGAAATACTTTTCCGGATGCTCCCGAAGCATCCGGTAGGCGACCTCAATGGCGCCGTCCGTCCCCTGCGCCGCAGGTGTAAAGATCAGCTCGGCGCCCATCGCCCGCAGAATTTTTTTGCGTTCTTCGCTGGCCGCTTCGGACAGGGTCAGGCACAGCTTGTAGCCTTTCGCGGCGGCTACCATGGCCAGTCCGATGCCGGTATTGCCGCTGGTAGCCTCCAGAATCATCCTGCCGGGTTTCAGGTCGCCCCTTTTTTCAGCGTTTTCGATCATGCTGAGCGCGGTGCGGTCTTTAATGGACCCCCCGGGATTCGCGGACTCCAGCTTGGCCAGAATCGTGACTTTTTTATTCGGATTCAGCTTCGAGATTTCCACAAGAGGCGTGTTGCCGATGCGATCAATAATGCTTTTGTACGAGTTCATCATCACCATACGCTCCGTTCGTCAATCCTTCATCATTCCTTTTCGAAACAAGGATTGCGCAGGCGCCTGAAAAAGTCATCCTGGAGTATCTATAACGGATCAGCTGTCCATCTTGGGCAGAGGAATTTTTATAAACGAAACACCTTCTTCTTTCAGAACGGCTTCTTCCTGAGGCGTCGTTGTCCCCTTGATATTTCTTTTTTCTTCATCGCCGGCATGGATCTTCAGCGCAACTTCGGCAAATTTGTTTCCGACATCTTCAAAGTTGTTTTCAATGAACCGGCGCAACGACTGAAGAACCTGCCCCGGGGAAACGTTCTGATCCTCTTTGTTCCGGGGCGGTTTTGAATCCTTCCCCATAATCGTCAGGGAAGAAGGCGAAATTTCCACGCTGGAACTGTTGCAGACGGGACAGCAGACCAGACGCCCGGCGTTCTGTTCTATCCAGGCCTGGCGGTCTTTAAACCAGCCTTCAAAGGTGTGGCCGTTTTCACATTTGATGTCGTAAATAATCACGGCTCGGGCGCTTTCCTTGCTACATGCGGTTAAAAATCCGTTGGAAATAAAAACATGTGGACATTTCGCGATAAATTTTATAACGTCCCTTCCCGTGTCGGGATGTGGCCCAGCTTGGTAGGGCACTGCGTTCGGGACGCAGGAGTCGCGCGTTCAAATCGCGCCATCCCGACCATTTTTTTCAGCCCACGACGGATGCCATCTTGAAGATCGGCAGATACATGGCGATGATCATGCCGCCGCAAACCCCTCCCAGGAAAACCATCATAATCGGTTCGATCATCGCCGTCATGCCCTTGACCGCAGCGTCCACTTCGTCATCATAGAAATCGGCGATTTTGTTGAGCATAATATCGAGCGCGCCGGTGGCTTCCCCCACCGCGATCATCTGCACCACCATCGGCGGAAACACGCCGGAGGCGGACAGAGGCTCGGCAATGGACTGGCCTTCGCTGATGGCCTGGCGCGTCTTCACCACGGCCGCCTCGATGACGACATTCCCGGCGGTTTTGCTGACGATATTCAATCCCTCCAGAATCGGCACGCCGGAGCTCATCATCGTGGCCAGCGTTCGCGTAAATTTGGCGACGGCGACTTTCCGGAGCACATTGCCGATCAGCGGCGCCTTGAGCAGCAGCGCATCAATCGTCCAGTGGCCTTTTTCCGTTTTGTAAAACATTTTCAGGCCGATCACAATCGCAGCAATGATGACCCCGAGGACCCACCAGTAATTCTGCATGAATTCGCTCATGCCCACGACCACCGCCGTCGGACCGGGAAGCTCGCCGCCCATGTCCGCAAACATCTTCTGAAAGGTGGGAATGACTTTCAAAAGCAGCAGCGTCACCACGCCGGCGGCAATGCACAACACGGTAATGGGATAGGTCATGGCGCTTTTGACGGCGGATTTGAGTTTCATCGCATTTTCCAGATACGCGGAAAGGCGCGCCAGAACGACGTCCAGAATACCGCCCGCTTCGCCGGCGGCGATCAGGTTGACAAACAGGTCGTCAAATACCTTCGGATGTTTTTTCAGCGCATCCGTCAGGCTGGTTCCCCCTTCGATATCCTCCTTGATCGTGCGGAGGATTTTGGCAAACGCCTTGTTCTCCTCCTGTTCGGCCAGAATGCCCAGACACTGAATCAGCGGCAAACCGGCGTCGATCATCGTGGAAAAAATCCGGCAGAAGACCACCACGTTTTTTTCTTCCACGCCCCCTTGAAGAAAGGGAATGTTTTCCAGAAGGTCTTTCGGCTTTTGCTTCACCGCAATGGATTTGAATCCCTGCCGTCTCAGCGCTGTGCGGACAGCCAGCTCATCGGCGACATCCATCTCGCCTTTTTTGACCTCGCCCTTTTTTGTCGTTCCTTCCCAAAGGAAAACCGGCATAGTTCAAACTTCCTTTCTTCTTGCTCAGGAGTCGTTTTTTTTATGGCTGCATCATAAACCATCTTCCATGCAGTTTCAACCGGTTAAATTCAGAAATCATTCCATCCTGACGCGTCTGCCTTCACGCCGGCAAACCGGAGGGTTTCACCACCCGCTGAAGCAGCATTTCGTATTGAATGATCCCCGCCGCCACAGCGACATTCAAAGAGTCAAAATTCCCCGCCATCGGAATCGAAATGAAAAAATCGCACTTCTTCCGGATCAGCGGCCGCAATCCTTTGGATTCGCTTCCCAAGACCAGGGCCGTAGGCGTGCCGAAATTCTGCTCCCGGAGGTTTTTTCCCCCGCGGGCATCCGCCCCGTAAATCCAGAACCCTCTGTTTTTCAGGTCATCGATGGTTCGGGACAAATTCGTCACGCGGGCAATGGGCAGGTGCTGGGCGCTGCCGGCCGAGGCCTTCATGACCGCGGGTGTGACGGACGCCGACCGATCGGTCGGAATCACGACGCCGTTGGCGCCCAGACAATAGGCGCTGCGGATCACCGATCCCAGATTTTGCGGATCCAAAATGCCGTCAAGAATCAAAACGAGATCCTGGGACAAGCGCGGGCTGCGGTTTTTCAACACGTCTTCCAGGTCGACGTAAGCGAAGGCATCGCGCAAACCGGCAATGCCCTGATGATCGGCCTGACCCGTCAAACCATCGAGACGTTGACGGGGCACCCATTCCACGGGGATGTTCTTTTGCCTCGCCTGGGCCAGAATTTCCTGAAGGGACGAACCGCTCCGGCCTTCGGCAATCATGATTTTTTTCAAAGGGGTCGTTTCCCGGGAAAGGAGAACCTTGATGGGATTGACGCCGTAAACTGCCTCCATGCTCCGCCTTCCGTCTGCATAAAGATAGGGTCATGCGCCGCGGTTTCGGGCCGCCAGTCCGTCGGCAATCTCCCGGATGATCCGGCGGCAGGCCTCCAGGGGATCCTGCGCCTGCCGGATGGGTCTGCCCACCACAATGTAATCGGCGCCCGCTGAAATCGCTTCAAAGGCGCTTAGCGTTCTTTTTTGATCATCCGCAACTTTTTCATCGGATGCGCGGATCCCAGGCGTCACAATCAGAAAATCATCCCCCAAGATCCGCCTCAGCGCGGGAATATCCCGGGGCGATGCCACCACCCCCGACGCTCCGGCCTCACGGGCCATTTTGGCCAGATGCAGAACCAGATCGCCTGTCGTTTTTTCAAAACCGATTTCCGCCAAATCCTGATCGTTCAAACTGGTCAGCACCGTCACGGCCAGCACGATGGGACCTTCGACACCCCGCTTTTCGGCGCAGGCGGCCGCAGCCTGGACGGTTTCCCGGATCATCCGGCTTCCGCCCGATGCGTGCACATTGAACATATTCACATTCAACGCCACGGCGGCTTCGCCTGCGCGGGCCACCGTGTTGGGAATATCGTGAAACTTGAGATCCAGAAACACCCGTCCGCCTTTTTGCAAAATGCGCTCCACAATGGCCGGTCCGGCGGCGGTGAACAATTCCTTGCCGACCTTGAACATGCCGACGCTGCCGGAAAGACGGTCAATCCAGGACGAAGCCTCTTCAATGCCCGGCGCATCCAGCGCAAAGATCAGCCGGTCTTCCGGCCGGCTACTCGAGGTATTCTTCATCGCCGATAAACTCCGTGTTGTCCGGTATCGGTTTGAAATCTTCCTGCGTCCCGTTTAAAAATTCAGGATGGGCGTAAACGACCTTTCCCTCCGCAATTTCCCGAAGCGCAAGAACAATCTCGCGGTTCTTGCTTTCCATCAGGGGCTTGGACCCTTTCAGCAGCTGTCGCGCGCGCTTGGACGCCAGCGACACCAGGCCAAACCGGGTTTTCGC
>JAQVQT010000016.1:0-7290 GCA_028701435.1 Smithellaceae bacterium
CGGTGGTCGGCTACGGCCGGGCCGAAAAACGGCAGGTGCAGATCATGGTCAAGGCGATTTTGAAACTCGACGGCCTGCCGCCGGCGGACGCGGCGGACGCGCTGGCCGCGGCGATCTGCCAGGCCAACTTCATGAAGGAGCAGCCGATCTGAATGATTGCCCTCTTGACCGGTAAAATCGCCTATAAGGGAATTTCCCACGTGGTGGTGGACGCGCAGGGCGTCGGCTATCGTGTTTTTATTCCGCTCACGACTTTTTATGCGCTTCCGGAAGCGGATCAGGCAATCACCCTGCATATCCACACCTCGGTCAAAGAGGACGCGATTCATCTGTTCGGTTTTTACACGCGTGAAGAGCGGGAGCTTTTTCAATTGATGATTTCCGTCAGCGGCATCGGGCCGAAAGTCGCGCTGAACATTCTTTCGGGAATTTCCTCCGCGGAGCTGCTCGAGGCAATCTCCACGGGCAACTTGACCAAGCTCATGGCCATTCCCGGCATCGGCCGGAAAATGGCCGAGCGGCTGATTCTGGAGCTCAAAGAAAAGGCCATGAAAAAAATCGCCGCGGATGCAATCCCGGCCGCGGACGCGAAACAAAAGCAGGCGGAGAGGATGCGCGAAGACGTGCTTTCCGCCCTGATGAATCTGGGCTACAAGGCCGGCGCGGCCCGGGACGCGCTGGAGAAAGCCGCCCGCGACCTGAAAGAAGACCCGGCGATGGACCAGCTCCTGAAGAAAGCGCTGAAAATTCTGGCGGGCTGAAGCCGGCCGGTTTGTGGGTGAAAACGCATGGACGCTCATTTGAAAAATCCGCTGATCGATCCGGCCTGCGCCGAAGACGAAGGTGCCCTGGAAAACACGCTGCGTCCGCCGAAGCTGGCCGATTATGTCGGTCAGGACAAGGTGAAGAGCAATCTCGCGATTTTCATCGAGGCCGCCCTAAAGCGGCGCGAGTCGCTGGATCATGTTCTTCTGTACGGGCCTCCGGGCCTGGGGAAAACCACGCTGGCCTATATCATTGCCCGGGAACTGGGCGTGGACATCAAGGTCACGTCCGGTCCGGTGATCGAGCGCCCCGGGGATCTGGCGGCGATTCTGACCAACCTGCACGAGCACGAGGTTCTGTTTATCGACGAGATTCACAGGCTTTCGCACGTTGTCGAAGAAATTCTCTACCCGGCCATGGAGGATTTCCACATCGATATTCTGATCGGGCAGGGGCCGTCGGCCCGGTCGATGAAGCTTGACATCCCCAAGTTCACGCTGGTGGGCGCGACTACCCGCGCCGGATCGCTCACCTCGCCCCTGCGTGACCGCTTCGGCATGCATTTTCGCCTGGAATTCTATTCGCCGCAGGAGCTGGCCGTCATACTGGCGCGCTCCGCTTCCATTCTGAACGTGAAGCTGACGGCGGACGGGGCCGGTGAACTGGCCCATCGTGCGCGCGGCACGCCTCGGATCGCCAACCGCCTGCTCAAGCGCGTCCGCGATTACGCGGAAGTGAAAGGCGACGGAACCATCGACGGCGATCTGGCCCGCCGGGCGCTGGACGCGTTCGAGGTCGATCAAAAGGGTTTTGATCAGATGGACCGCAAACTGCTTTTGACGCTGATTGAAAAATTCAACGGCGGCCCGGTCGGCGTGGAAAGCCTTGCGGCGGCCATCGGCGAAGAGCGCGTCACGATCGAAGATGTTTACGAACCCTATTTGATTCAGGAAGGCTACCTGCAGCGCACGGCGCGGGGGCGTGTCGCCTGCTCCAAAGCATACGAACATTTCGGCCGCAACGCATCGGGGGCCCAAAAAGAACTGTTTTAGCGAGGAAATTAAGGATTTTATCAATAAATCATAGTCTTACAATGAATAGCCTCGATACGGGCCGGGTGTGTTGTTTTAACCACAAAATAGCGAATCAGCTTGGCCTTCCTTTCAAGAAGATTCTTCAGCAAAGTTAATCAAGACAGTAGGTTGCAACACAAAATCCAATAGCTTTTTTCTGGTATGCTTATTGCTAAAACAGAATCAAGCTAAAAAGGGTTTTATATGCATTTACAGCGTACTCTAAAAAAAGAAATATTCTGCTCCAGCATCGGACTGCACACGGGCCGCAAGGTCAATATGCAAATCAACCCGGCTTCCGCGGACACCGGCATTGTTTTCGTCCGGAAGGATCTGCCGAATGCCAGGCCGATTCCGGCGGACTTCAAGTCGGTTTGCGACACGACGCTGGCCACAACCATCGGTGATAACGGCAATACGGTTTCGACCATCGAGCATCTGATGTCGGCGTTTTGCGGCATGGGGCTGGACAATGCCGTTGTGGAAATCGATTCCTTTGAAGTGCCCATCATGGACGGCAGCGCCCGCCCGTTTGTCAACATGCTCAAGAAAGTCGGCACGCGGCCGCAGGGAAAATTCAAAAAAATGCTGGTCATCAAAAAGCCGGTAAGCGTCAAAGAAGGGGAAGGAAGCGCCATGCTGCTCCCCTCGAATGAGTTTAAAATCACCTATGACATCGATTTTAAAAATAAAATCATCGGCCGGCAGTCCTACAGCTTCCTGTTTTCCGATAAAAACTACGAGGCCAACATCTGCTGCGCGAGAACCTTCGGTTTTCTGAAAGAAGTCGAATTTTTGCAGGCCAGAGGGCTGGGGCTGGGCGGATCGCTGGAGAACGCGATTATCCTGGATGAAGAAAAAATCATCAACAAAGAAGGCCTCCGCATGCCCGATGAATTCGTCAAGCACAAAATCCTGGATGCCGTAGGCGATCTGTTTTTGCTGGGCATGCCGATCATCGGCCATTTTGTGGCGCACCGGTCCGGCCACCGGCTCAACAACCTTCTGCTCAGGGAGCTCATGCGCCAGGAGGATAGTTGGGAAATCATCAGCGAAGATCATCCGCAGCAATCGACTCAATTCACCGCCTGCAACCTTCCGTCCTTCACGATTCTGGACGCCGTTCAAATCTGATTTTGTCTCCGTTTTGACCTTTCCAAATTAACCTTGATTTTTATCGATAGGTTACCTAGGATACCCGCATTCTTCCGGAAAGAAAACGGGCGGGTATGAAAAAGCATAAAAATGATTTCTGGACGGCCGTCTTTGTTGCGTTATGCATGATGACCATGACGGTTGCCGCCGGGACGGCCAGGGCCCAGATGGATCCCCGGCTGACGGATATCCTGGTGACCAGCGGCACGGGGGAAATGCTCCTGTACGCGAGGCTGGTGGACGGTTTCAAGAAGGAAATGGAGGAGGCCATTCTGGCGGGGGTTCCCGCCGTTTTTACGATAGAACTGGACGTCTATCAGGAAAGGCCCTACTTTTGGGACCGGCATATCCTCCGCAGAGAAATCCGCCGCACCATCAAATACGACAATTTGAAAAAGAATTTTCTGATTACCACCAACGGCCTGGGGCAGCCGGCGATTCTGACGAATTTTGAAAGCGCGCAAAAAGCCATGGCGGAGTTGAACGGAATTCCCGTGGCGGCTCTTTCCAATCTGACCCGCGGCGAACGGTACTATGTTCAGGTCCGGGTCAAAATCGACCGCGTGCGCCTGCCGTTTAAGATGGAATATGTGTTATTCTTTGTTTCCCTGTGGGATTTTGAAACCCCCCTGTACAAGATCCGGTTTGCCTACGAGTGATCGCGGGCGCGGGGGCGGGAAAGGGTGATGCCGCGAGCGCATGAGGTTGAAAACAAAAGTCGGAAAAAACTATCTTGATGAACGGGAGCTGAGAAAGCGCCGGCGCGAGCGCATCATCATGCTGGTGGTCGGCTGCCTGGCGATCCTTTTTACGATTCTGGCCAGTCAGTTATCCGCCCGGAAAGAGCTGCCGATCTCGGCGAACATTCTGGTGTATGGCCTGACCAGCATCAACATCATCCTGATCCTGCTTCTGCTTTTTCTGATTGTCCGCAATGTTTTCAAACTGTTTTCCGAGCGGCGCAAGGGATTGATCGGCTCGAGGCTGCGCACCAAGCTGGTGGCTGCGTTCGTGGGCCTTTCCCTGGTTCCCACCATCATGCTTTTTTTGTTTGCCATCAACTTTCTTTCCTATTCCATCGAGTTCTGGTTCAATATCAAAATCGGCGACGCTCTGGCGCGGTCGCTGGAAGTCGCGCAGGTGTATTATACGCAGGCCGAGGACCTGGCCAAATTCAACGCCCGTCAAATCAGCTCGGAAATCACCCGAAACCGCCTCTACGAGGTGGATCGGACCGATTATCTGAAAAATTTTCTTTCCCAGCGCCAAAAGAACTACAAGGTGGAGCGCGTGGAAGCGTATTTTGATTTCAACAACAAAAGCCTCATCTTTGCCGACGGCGAAGAAGCGGCGTCCACCGCCATACAACTGTCGCCGAAAATGCTGGAAGACATCTACTCCGGCAAGGAAATCTCCATGGTGGCCGCCACCCAGGGCGGAGAGGCCATTGTCGGCGTCGCGCCGGTTTATTCCTATGCCGTGGCGACGGAAGTCATCGGGCGGGTTTGCGTCAGCAACAGCGTTCCCCAGGGGCTGGTGGACAAGCTCAGGAGCATCGCCAACGCGTCGGAGCAGTACGGACAAATCAAGCTTTTGAAGAATCCGATCAAGTTCAATTACATCGTGACCCTGTCCATCGTGACGCTGGCGATTATTTTTCTCGCAACGTGGTTTGGCCTGTCGCTGGCCCAGAGCATTACCAATCCCATCCAGGACCTCGTGACGGCGACCAACCGAATCACGCAGGGGGACCTGACCAGCCGCATTGACATCGAGGCCGACGACGAGGTCGGCATTTTGGTCAAGTCCTTCAATTCCATGACGGACGATTTGCAAAAAAGCAAAACCGGCCTGATCGAGGCCAATACGTCGCTGGAGGAGCGGCGCAAGTATATGGCCGCCATTCTGCGCAATGTCTCGGCGGGCATCATCTCCATCGACCGGAACGGAAACCTGACCACCATCAACCGCGCCGCGGAAGCCATGTTCGGCATTGACGCTTCTCCGTATCTGTTCCGGAATTACCGGGAGCTTTTGCACGAGGATCATCTTACCCTGGTCGATTCCTTTTTGCAGGAAATGAAGGAAAGCCGCATGCGAATTCTGGAAAAGCATCTGGAACTGACGCTGCGGGACAAGGTGTTGACGATTCTGCTGACCCTGACGACCATTGAGGATGAAGAAGGCAACGACTCCGGTATTGTCATTGTGTTTGAAGATTTAACCAAACTTCAGATGGCGGAGCGCGCCGCGGCCTGGCGGGAAGTAGCCCGGCGCATGGCGCATGAAATCAAAAATCCGCTCACGCCCGTGCAGCTCTCCGCGCAGAGGCTGCAGCGGAAATACGGCGATAAGCTGGGCGAGGAAGGCTCCGTCTTTAAGGAGTGCACGCAGACCATCATCGATCAGGTGGACGTGCTGAAGAATCTGGTGAATGAATTTTCCCGCTACGCGCGCATGCCGGTGACGACGCTGGCCCCCAACGATCTCAACGCGGTGGTGTCCGAGGCCGTGATGCTTTTTGTGGACGCGCACAAAGACATCCATTTTGAATTCCGTCCGGCGGAGGGATTGCCGAGGTTCAATCTGGATGCCGAACAGATCAACCGGGTCATGGTGAATCTGCTGGACAACGCCGTGGCGTCTCTGAACAAACAGACGGGCCACGTCGGCGTTCTGATCCGGTACGATGAGGCGCACAGGAAGGTGGTGGTCGCCGTCGCCGACGACGGGGTCGGGGTTCCGGCGGGCTACAAGCGAAAAGTGTTCGATCCGTATTTTTCCACCAAGAAGTCGGGAACGGGGCTGGGACTGGCCATTGTCAGCTCCATTATCTCGGACCATAAAGGAACCGTCACCGTCAGCGACAATGATCCCACGGGAACGATTGTATCTTTTCAGTTGCCCGTGAACGAAGTTTAATTTATAGAAGACGCGGCATTGGGTGAAAATCATGAACGAAACCATTCTGGTCGTAGATGACGAAGTCAGCATCTGTCAATCGCTGAAGGCCATTCTGGAAGACGAAGGCTATCAGGTACTCGTGGCCGGCAGCGGCGAAGAGGCGCTCCGGGTCGTGGCCGATGAAATGCCCCAGCTCGTTCTGCTGGACATCTGGCTTCCGGGCATGGACGGTCTGGAAACGCTCAAAGCCATCCGCGCCGCCCATCCGAACATGCTGATCATCATGATGTCCGGCCACGGCACCATCGAAACGGCCGTGAAAGCCACCAAGCTGGGCGCTTTTGATTTTATTGAAAAACCGCTGTCGCTGGACAAGGTGATGATCCTGGTGAACAACGCGTTGAATGTTGTTCGCCTGGAAGAAGAAAACATTCTGCTCAAGCAGAAAGTATCGCACCAGTACGAACTCACCGGAACCAGCCCGATCATCACCGAGCTCAAGGAAATGATCGGCATCGTCGCGCCGACCAACGCGTGGATTCTGATCATGGGTGAAAACGGCACGGGAAAGGAGCTGGTGGCGCGATCCATCCATCACCTGAGCCGCCGCTCCCACAAGCCCATCGTGGAAGTCAACTGCGCGGCCATTCCCGAAGAGCTGATCGAAAGCGAACTGTTCGGGCATGAAAAGGGCGCTTTCACGGGGGCGACCGAAAAGAAGCGCGGCAAATTTGATCTGGCTCACGAGGGAACGATTTTTCTGGATGAAGTGGCGGACATGAGCCTCAAGGCCCAGGCCAAAATTCTGCGGATTCTCCAGGAAAAGAAATTTGAAAGGGTCGGCGGCAACAAGCTGATCGACATGGACGTGAGGGTTTTGGCCGCGACCAACAAGGATTTGGAGAAAGAAATGGAGGCGGGCCGGTTCCGGCAGGATCTGTACTACCGTCTGCACGTCATTCCTCTTCGCGTGCCGCCGCTGCGCGACCGGAAAGAGGACATCGTTCACCTGACGGAGCGGTTTCTGCAGGACTTTGCCGCCAAAGAGGGGCAGCAGCCGAAGTTCCTGAACGCCGCAGCCCTGGAAAAGTTAACGGCGCACGACTGGCCGGGCAATGTCCGCGAACTGAAAAATATCATCGAGCGGCTGATTATTCTGACGCCGTCCAATGAAATACGGGCGGAGGATATTCCCGAACTCAGCATCAAAACCGAGACGGATGCGTCTTTTCAGGAAGCGTCCGCGGCGGGCGGCGATTCGCTCCGGGACGCAAGGCTGGATTTCGAACGGCAGTTTATTTTGAAAAAGCTGGAAGAATACGACGGCAATATCTCCAAAACCGCCGAAGCCATCGGCCTGGAACGCAGCAATCTGCACAAAAAACTCAAATCC